>JAFPSY010000114.1:0-1733 GCA_017413585.1 Acholeplasmatales bacterium | reverse complement strand
GGCATTAGTTAATGTTAAAGACATGATGCAGGCCGCTCGTGAAGGCCATTATGCAATTGGTGCATTCAACACAAACAATCTTGAATGGACTAAGGCAATTCTTGAGACTGCTGAAGAGCAGAAGTCTCCAGTTATCATCGAAGTATCTGAGGGTGCTACTAAGTACATGGGTGGATACAAGGTTGTTGCTGACTTAGTAAGAGATTTATTTGAGGCAAAGAAGATTACAGTTCCTGTTGCCCTACACTTAGACCATGGTACTTATGAAGGTGCTAAGGCTGCTTTAAAGGCTGGCTTCACATCTGTTATGTTCGATGGTAGTGCATTACCTCTTGAGGAGAATATTGCAAAGACTAAGGAAATCGTTACTTTAGCTCATTTCTGTGGCGCTACAGTTGAGGCTGAGGTTGGTGCTATCGGTGGTGAAGAAGATGGCGTTAAGGGTCGTGGTGAAGTTGCTGATCCAGATCAGTGCAAGCTAATTGCTGATTTAGGTATCGATATGCTTGCTGCTGGTATCGGTAATATTCATGGTCCATATCCTGCAAACTGGTTAGGTCTTGATTTCGATTGCTTAGCTGCAATTAAGGCTAAGTGCGGAGATATGCCTTTAGTATTACATGGTGGTACTGGTATTCCTGAGGATCAGGTTAAGAAGGCTATCAGCTTAGGTGTATGCAAGGTAAATGTTAACACTGAGTGTCAGCAGTATTTTGCAGCTGCAACTAGAAAGTATATCGAAGAGGGCAAGGACTTAGAGAAGAAGGGTTATGACCCACGTAAGTTATTAAAGCCAGGCTTCGAAGGAATCAAGGAAATCGTTGCTATTAAGATGGCAATGTTCGGTTCTACTGGTAAGGCTTGCTAATTAACTAATTATTTATACGAGAGTGGCTAATGGCCACTCTTTTGTTTTGCTTTTCCTCTATTGAATTTCTTTTCAGCAAACATTATAATTGAAGTAGAAGAATCGATGAAAAAAGGTGATTTTATGATACGAAGAGTTAAGGATGAGGATGCAAAAAGATTGGTTGAAATTTATAATTATTACATCCGAGAAACAGAAGTAACATTAGAGCTTAAGGAATTAACAGAACAGGAATACCTAGAACGTATCCATCAGGTTACTTCCTTTTACCCATGGTTGGTATATGAAGAAAAGGGTGTAGTCTATGGCTTTGCATATTTAGATAAATTTAATACGAGAAAGGCTTATGCCACTACTGCAGATTTATCGATTTATGTAGATCATAACCTAAAGAGAAAGGGCATTGGTCAAAGGCTATATCAGGAAATAGAAAAGCTAGGGCTATCCTTAGGCTTATGTAAAATTATTTCCTTAGTTACTACAAGCAATAGATCCTCTATATCCTTCCATAAGGCTATGGGCTTTACAAAGCTATGCTTAATTAAAAATGCTGCATATAAGCATGGCAAATGGGTTGGTGTAACCTTCTTAGAGAAGAATGTCCAATCTATTGTGATTCCATCCCTAAATAAGGATGAACCATCCTATAGAAATAAAGTAGAATAATTTCTAATCCACCCTTTGGGTGGATTTTTTCTTTTTAAATGGAATATTTATCTTATTAAATTTTTTTTGTAAAAATTCTTGCATTATTTGACTACTTGCAATATAATATTAAAATGCGTATAATGGCAAATGTTTGCTGATTTACGTTTGAAAATTAGAGTTTTACTAAGTAAAAAGCTTAGTTAAGATAGATTCGTGG
>JAFPSY010000113.1:0-3112 GCA_017413585.1 Acholeplasmatales bacterium | reverse complement strand
GCATATAAGGAGCTTGAAATTACATTAAAGCTAATTCAAAGTAAGATTGCTGATCTACATGAAATTGATTTTGTATATCAGGAAATCCTAAAGATTCGAGAGAATAAAGCATATATTGAATATTTAATGCATTTATTTGATGTTGAAGCTGTAAGAAATGATATCAATGATGCAAAGAAGCTAATCGATAAGGAAGAGCAATTAAGAGTTCGTAAGACTAAGGAATTACAGGACTTAGATCAAGAAAATATTTCCCTACAGGAGCGTGCAAGAGAATTATATAACCTACTTGCATCGGATGATACCTTTAAGGCAGAAGAATATACCAATAGAGAAATATTAAAGACTCAGGCAAATATTGCATCCTTAGAGGCAAACCAGCAGCAATTCTTAAAGAGAAGTGCAAATTTCAAGGATATTATTAATGCTTTAAGAAAGCTATCCGAAGAGAAATTATATAATGAAGCTGCAAATATTAATTTATCTCTAATTAATGTTAATGCTGTTGAAGAAACAAAATTAAGATTAAGAGATATTAATTCTCGTATGCAGGCTTTAATTTCTAAGAAGAACCAAAAGCTAGGTAGCTTAGATTCCTCTCTTGAAGCAATCATCCAAGAAATTAACCAAATTAGTGTTGCATTAAGAGATTTAAAGCAAAACAAGATGAATTATAATCCTCAGTTAGTTCAGATTCGTCAAGAAATCCAGGATGGCTTAAAGAGAATTTATAATTATGATATCAATGTACATATCTTTGCCGAGCTATGTGAAATTGTTGACCCTAAATGGGCAGATACCATTGAAATTTTCTTACGTAATAGAAGATTTATGATGATTGTTGAGCCAAGATATTATGATCAGGCTTTACAAATATATTCAAGAATTAAGAATAGATATCATTTATATGGTATCGGTTTAGTTAATACAAAGCAGATTCAAAAATTTAAAACATTTGAAAAGAATTCCTTAGCATCTATTATTGAATCCGATAACCCAGATGCAAGAGCGTATATCAATTACACTTGTGGTAATGTAATTATGTGTGATGATCCAATGGAGCTTGAAAAATATCAAACATCTATTACAAATGATCACTTATTATATTCTGGATATACCGTTACAGATTTAAATCCAAATGTAGATAAGCCATTTATGGGTAAGAATGCTGCAGCTAAGGCATCCTCTATTTGGGCTGAAAAGGCAGAGGAGGCTAAGGCAAAATATACAGAAATCAATTCTGAGGTAGAAAAGGTTTCTAAGGAAATTGAATTATTAAATCAAATTGATATTCGTCCTTTGCTTGAGGACTTAGATAAGGCATTAGAATTAGTTAAGGAACAGGCAGCCTTAGAGGATTTAACTCGCCAGGCTAAGAGAGCTAAGAATGCTACTCCATCTGAGCTTCAGGACGATTATGAAAAGGTTCAGCAATCCATTAAGAATATCGAAAAGAAGAAAATGGATTTATCCATGGAAATCGGTTCTATTGGAACTAGAATTAATGCATTACTTGAGGCTGTAAGCCAAAAGAATAGTGAGCTTGATACATTAACAAATCAGCTTAAGGATTTAGCTAAGGATAATGTATCCTTTGAATCTCGTGCTAAGCAGGAATATGCTGCAATCATTGAAGGACAATCTTTCAAGCAAGCACTTGCATCCTACAAGGAGAAGTATGAAACTGAGGAAGGATCCTATTCTACACTTGTAGATAATTTAGTTGCAAAGCAATTTAATTATGTAAATAAATATAATTCTACATTAACGATCGGTTTATCTGAAATTGATAAGTTCATGGCAGAATTAAATAAGCTTGAAAAGAGTGAGCTAATTACTTATGAAAATAAGGTAAGAAGTGCAAGAGAATCTGCTGAAGTTGTATTCAAGGAAGACTTCATCGCTAAATTAAGAAACAATATCTTAACAGCTGAACAAGAAATTGGAAAGATCAATGATACCTTAAAGAATATCAGATTCGGTAATGATTCATATGAATTCATCTTCCCAAGATCAAGTGAATATGCACAATTCTATGACATGGTTACATCCGAGCTTGTAGATTTAAATCAAGGTCTATTCACCTATGATTTCCAAAATAAATATGATGAACAGATTCGTGAATTATTTGAATCCCTATCTCAGGATGAATTAAATTCTAATGGTGCTATGAATAAATTTACGGATTACCGTACATACATGGATTACGATATTAGAATCATCAACCAGGATGGTGAATCTATGACCTATTCTAAGGTATTTAAGGAGAAATCCGGAGGTGAGACTCAGGTTCCATTCTATGTTGCAATTATCGCATCCTTCGTAAGAGTTTATACAAAGATTGGCTTCTCTGGTGGAGATCCTATTGGTATTGTAATGTTCGACGAGGTATTCGATAAGATGGATGGTAACCGTATGAGAGCGATGATGAGCTTCATCAATTCTATGCCACTACAGGTAATTATTGCCTGCCCACCACAAAGAATGGATATCCTACAGGATTATGCTGATACAACCTTAATCATGGTACGTCAGGGTACAAAGGCTAAGGTTTTACCAATGACAAATAAGGAAGGTGCATTACGCTAATGGGTTTATTCTTTAAAAAGAAAAAGGATCCATATCAGGATATAGATTTAGACGAAGAGGTAGCTTTATCTGGTAGAGCCTCTGATAGAATCATCATGGAAAAGATGAATTATGATGATCCTCGTGCAAAGGAGCTACTTGAGGCATTAAGAGCTGGTTCACCACTCGTATTAAATTTTGATGGTATGGATTTACAACAAGCAGATAAATATATGGCATTCTTCCAAGGCGCTGCAATCGCACTTGAGGGAAGAGCAGTAAGAATTAATGAATCTACATTCCTATATGCTAGAAAAGAAGAATTCTTAGATGGCTCCTTAAAGGAATTTGTAGATAGCCTACCAAAGGAAAACTAAAAATCGATAACAAAAAAGTGTGAGTCAAAAGCTCACACTTTTTATCTGGTACCATAAAAATATTTAAAATTGGATATTTAAAAGGTATCAGAAAACCATATAATAATAGGCAGGAGATGATTATAATGATTAAAAGAAAAGATTTTTTATTTAAATTAGTTTTAACT
>JAFPSY010000112.1:0-6835 GCA_017413585.1 Acholeplasmatales bacterium | reverse complement strand
GGAGTAGTATTCCATTTACTGTAATGCCAGCAAGTGATATCTTAATTTATGGCCAAGAGGGCGTAAGCTATTCTTTGATTACTACACCCAATGTATCTACGCTACACGAAAATGAAACCCTAGGTAAGGCAGAATTTAGTGGTGGCTTAATCAAGGTGGGAAATGAAACCTTAAAGGGTACCTTCAGGTTTAAGGATGAGGCTTATGTTGTAAGAAAGTCGGATTCTTCCAATACTCTATTTGATGTTATCTTCCAACCAGATAATTTATCCATAGCACCATTTGAATTCCAAATGACCATCTTGGTATGTAATCCAAGATATGATTTAGAATTAAATGATATTTATGTAATTTCTAAAACGAATAATTCTATTTCTCTTCATATTAATGAAAAATATGAATTCCATGTAGAAAATGGAGCCTATGAGGAGGGTAGAGATCTCGTATTATCTAATTTAGCTGAAAATACAGTTTATACAATTACTTATCGCTATAAGGCAGATGATTCCTATTGTGCATCCTTAGAATATGAATTAAAGGTTAGAACCCTAAGCTATGATGAGATGCTATATATTAATTCCTGTGCCTTTGGACTTGATGTTATCGATTCTGCAATTAGCTATTTTGATAATCCAACCGTTCAAAAGTATCTATCCTATTTCCAAGCAAAGCTATCTATGGATTATGCAATGGAAATGAATGGAGAAGAAGCACAAGATTATGTAGCCTTCCTAGCGGAGGTTATTGGAATGCTTCAAGAAATTGAAGAGGCAAGAATTCCAGTTTCTCATCTTGATGCAAATCGTATTATGGATTATGCAAATCGTAGAATCGATGAGCTTGCAGATTTAGCCTTCCAGGATAATGTATCGCCAAAGGAATTATCTAGATATAAGAATTATGTCATCAACGTATTAAATGTTAGTGATTCTATAATTTCCTACTATAATATTTCCCTAGGAGATTTAGTTCATCATAATTCCTATACAAAGCTTGTGTCTTTAGATACACCAAGCTTAGATATACTAAATCAAACAAGCTTTGTCATTAATAAAGTAGATGAATTATTCGATTATGATTATTCCAATTATTCACATGTGAATTTAGATGAATATAAGGATAATTATATTGGTAAAACCGTAGATTTAATGGATAGTGTACAAGCTGAGGTACATCATACCGATAATCAAATGGTTACACAAAACATTAGTAGATGTGTATCACAGGTTCAGGTATTAACCTATGAGGATTATACATTTAATAGAGAAGAATATGATAAATTATTCTTCAAGGCTGCAGAGGCTGCAGTTGTAGCTCATATGCAGGTTATTGTATTATTTAATTTAGATGAAAGCTATCAATATAAGGTAGCCTACATTCGTGATTATGCAAAGGCTGAGGCCTTAAAGAATGTATATTTAGGCTTAAAGGAAGAATATAGTGATTTTGATACATTCTATTTAGAATATAAGACTATGATTGAGGCGGGTACAGATATGACCTATGATGATTGTATCAAGGAATTTGATACTATGCTTCTAGATATGCTTGTTGTACCTACAAATAGTGGATTAACTAGTGTTGAAATCATTATTATTTTCCTATTTGCGACTGCATTATTTGTCGTTTTCGCTGTTTTTGTTATAAGATATTTTGTAAGAAGGAGGTTAGCTTATGCGTCTAGATCATGAGGAAAATCATGTATCTCCTGAAATGAAGGATTCTAAGGAATACAATAGGAATCCTAAGGAAGAATATGTAACAAAGGAATTTATTGCATCAAGTGAGGTAGATTCTAATCAAAAGGAATACTCTTCCCAAGCAAGAGTAGAAAGAATTAAGAAAGATGCACAAATGGGTGGTAAGCTTGCAACTGGAGCTGCAGTTGTAGGTGTTGCATCCTTAGTCGTTATTGGTACATCTGGACTTGTCAATATCCATATGGATGGCCATATCGAAAGCTTAATCTTCCAGGACAACAAAATAGTTTATGATGTTTCTGTTTCAGATGTGGAAAAGGGCAATACCATGTATTTTGAAATCTATGAGGGAAAAGCCTCTAAGGTTTCTCTTACAAAGGAAATATTAACGGATGTTAAGGAATCCTTAACAGACCATATTCAGGGTGACTTTTTCATAGATGAATTAAATATCAAGGATAAGCTAAAGGAAAATGACACCTTATCCTATACCTTTAGGCTTTGTGGTAATACAGGCTTAGTCAATAGAACCTATGATTCTTATATACTTGAAATTAATCAATTCCAATCTATATTTGAATCCGTTTCCTATAAAAGTGATTATTCCAATTCTGGAAAATTCATATTCCAAATGGATTTTAGTGATGATTACGGAATATTTACAGATTTTAGTGCTTATATAAAGGATTCTAAAGGAAAGGTAAGAGAGTGTACATTTACAGAAAATCTGCATGAGACGCAATCCATATTTATATTAGATATGGCTGCAGGAAATGCATATTTTGAGCTATCATTTAATAATAATGGTACAAAAGAAGCCTACGGGTATGATGTATTGATTTAGGAGTGTAACATGGAAAACAAAACAAAAAAAATAAGTATTACTGAAATTGTTCTTTGGGTAATTGGAATTGCCTTTTTAGCGGTTGTATTCTTTAGACAGAATATCTTCCCTTACGGTTCATTCTTTTATAATCTATATGAGGATATAGAGGTAGCCTTCCCAGAGCAATCGATGCAAATTTTAGCTAAGATCACAAAAACAGTAGTTATTGTCTATGGCTTTATGCTAATCTATAGAATTTTAAAATTCCTTTTAGATTTACCAAAGAAGAGAAGCCAAAGATTAATGACTACTATATCCCTACTACAAAGTATTATTAAGTATGCTTGCTGGATTTGTATGATTTTATTCACATTATCCGCTTGGGGTGTAGATACAACTACACTACTTGCCTCTGCAGGTATATTAACTTTAATTGTCGGCTTAGGCTGCCAAAGCCTAATTGCAGATATCATTTCTGGATTATTCATTATTTTTGAGGGTGACTTCCAGGTTGGTGATACTGTAGTTATCGACGATTGGAGAGGTGTTGTACAGGCTATTGGTATTCGTACAACAAAGATTGTCGATTTAGCTGGTAATGTAAAGATTATCAATAATTCAAATATTACAGATATCATTAATAACTCTAAGCAGCTATCTGTAGCTATTTGTAATATTGATATTGATTATGATGAATCTATTGAAAGAGTAGAATCTGTAATTGAGGCAAATTTGGATTACATGAGAAAAAGAATCCCTACGATTGTAGAAGGACCTTACTACAAGGGAATTGAGGCACTAGGTGAATCTGGTGTAACCATTAAGCTTGTTGCAAAATGTAAGGAGGATGACAAATATCAGGTTCAAAGAGATTTAAATCGTGAAATTAAGATCATCTTTGATAAGAATAGAGTTATCTTCCCATTCCCACAGGTTGTTATTTCTGAGCGTGAGGAAAATAATGCTCAAAATGAATACAAGAATATGGATTCCTTCGTCGATGAGCAAAGAGAATTATCTCAGGGCTTCGAAGAAGGCGGCGGAGGAGGAAACTAATCCCAAGGATAGGCAGACCTTTAGGTCTGTCTTTTTCTTTTTGGCACTCTTTTAACTTTAGTGATAGCATTTTTTAAACTTTTGGCACTTTTTGATTGACAGTGCCAAAGAAAAGTTTTATAATGTAGTTGCACTTGAAGTTTGGGAGTGCAAATGTCCTAAAGGAGTGATGCTTGTGTTAACGGATAGGCAAAAGCTAATCTTAAAAGCAATTATTGAAGAGTATGTCACAACAAATGAGCCTGTTGGTTCTAAGGTTTTAACAGAAAAGCCTTATTTAACATATTCTAGTGCGACCATTCGTTATGAAATGCAGCATTTAGAGGAAACAGGATATTTAAAAAAGACACATACCTCCTCAGGTAGAATCCCATCGGAAATGGGCTATAGATATTATGTAGATCATTTAGTAATTAGGGATGAGGTTGTAAGTGAATATTTTAAATATGTAGATGAAATCTTGGATAATACGACCATTGATAAGGCAGAAGCCATTAAGAAGCTTACAAACTTCTTAAGTGATTTAACAGGCTACTATACCGCAATCATTGGTACATCTAGTGAGCTTGCGAAGGTCTTAAAGATGGAAATTGTTCCACTTGAGTCGAATAGCGAGGCTGTATTATTGATTGTTACATCTACAGGTGATGTTGAAAGTCGTAAGATCTATATTCCACAAGGATATAAGATGGATGACTTGATGCGTATCATTTCTATGTTTGATACTGCAATGTATGGTAGAAGCATTTATGAAATTAGGGATGTCTTATCAAAGGAGGCCGCAAAGCCAAGAATAAGACAAATGGTAGATTTCCAGGATGATATCTTAAACTTTATGATTAAATCCTTTGGAAACTTCCTAAAGGGTGAAACCTATGATGCTGGTTTATCTAAGCTATTCAGTCAGCCTGAATTCCAAGATAGAGAGGTCATTCAAAAGGTTGTTGCCGCAATCAATAGTGAGGTAATGAAGAGCTTCACAACACAAGAAATTCAAGGTATTAAGATTCATATTGGTTCAGAGAATCTATGTAACGGACTTGAGGAATGCTCCATCATAACGATTCCATATTCGATTAATGAAAATGAAATGGGAACCATTCTATTTGTAGGTCCTACAAGAATGAATTATCGTGCTACAATTCCACTACTTGAATATGTAGCGAACAGTATGAAAAAATTAGATAAAAGGTAGTGATGATGTTGGAAGAAGAGATTAAGGAAAAGCCTTTAGAGGAAGCTAAAGATGAATCTGTAGATGAATCTAAAGAAGAATCTAAAGAGGAAGTAAAAAAAGAATCAAAGAAGGAAAAGAAAGACAAGCATAAGGAGCAAATCCAAAAGCTTGAGGCTGAAAAGCAAAAGCTTGAAGAGGATTATAAAAATCTTAAGAATGAATATCTTAAGGCTTATGCAGAGCTTGAAAATACCAAAAAGAGAATTAAGGAAGAAGCGATTAAGGATCGTAAATATGCATCTCAAAAGGTTGTTGGTGAATTAATCAATCCTATTGATATGCTACAAATGATTGTTAATATGCCGGCTCCATCACCTGAAATACAAAATTATGTTATTGGATTTCAGATGATTACAAACCAATTAGTAGATATCCTAAAGGCTGAAGGATTAGCACCAATCGTAGCAAACGTTGGTGATGAATTTGATCCTAAGGTTATGCAGGTAGTTGATACAGACTTTAAGGAAGATAAAAAGGAAAATGAAGTCTTAGCAATTAAGCAAGCAGGATATATGTATAAGGATAGAGTCCTAAGACCTACAATGGTTATTGTAAATAAAAAGAAAGAAGAAAAAAAGGAAGAGGTTAAGGCTTCCGAAGAAGAATTAGTTAGTTAATAAGGAAAGAGGGAATTATTATGGCATCAAATAAGGTTATTGGTATTGATTTAGGTACAACAAATTCATGTGTTTCTGTTATGGAAGGACAGGACGCTAAGGTTATTACAAATCCAGAGGGAGCACGTACTACTCCATCTGTTGTAGCTTTCAAGAATGGTGAAATTCAGGTTGGTGATGTAGCTAAGAGACAGGCTATTACAAACCCTAACACAGTTTCATCTATTAAAAGACATATGGGAGATAATGCTTACCGTGTAGATGTTGAGGGTAAGAAATATACTCCACAGGAAATTTCAGCAATGATTCTACAGAACCTAAAGAAGACTGCAGAGGCTTACTTAGGTGAGACTGTAGATAAGGCAGTAATTACAGTTCCTGCATATTTCAACGACGCACAGCGTCAGGCAACTAAGGATGCAGGTAAGATTGCAGGTCTTGATGTACTTCGTATCATCAATGAGCCAACTGCAGCTGCACTAGCTTATGGTATTGATAAGCAGGATAAGGAAAAGACTGTATTAGTATTCGACTTAGGTGGAGGTACATTCGATGTATCTATTCTATCCTTAGCTGATGGTACATTCGAGGTATTAGCAACAGCAGGTGATAACGTACTTGGTGGTGATGATTACGATAAGATGGTTATGGATTGGTTAGTTGATGAATTCAAGAAGGAATCTGGTGTAGATCTATCTAACGATAAGATGGCACTTCAAAGATTAAAGGATGCAGCAGAAAAGGCAAAGAAGGACCTATCTGGTGTAACCTCTGTTGAAATCTCATTACCATTCATTTCTATGTCTCCAACAGCTGGTCCATTACATTTAAATAGAACATTATCAAGAGCTAAGTTTGAGGATTTAACTCGTCCACTTACTGAGCGTTGTCTAGGACCAGTAAGAAGAGCATTAAAGGATGCTAAGCTTACTCCAAAGGATCTTGATGAGGTATTATTAGTTGGTGGTTCAACTCGTATGCCTGCAGTTCAGGAATTAGTTAAGAGAGAATTAGGCAAGGAGCCTAATAAGAGCGTTAACCCAGATGAGGTTGTAGCAATGGGTGCTGCAATTCAGGGTGGTGTATTAACTGGTGATGTTAAGGACGTATTATTACTAGATGTTACTCCATTATCCTTAGGTATTGAAACTTTAGGTGGTGTATCTACAGTAATGATTCCAAGAAACACTACAATCCCTTGCTCAAAGAGCCAGGTATTCTCTACAGCTGCAGATAACCAGCCAGCTGTTGATATCCATGTACTTCAGGGTGAGCGTCCTATGGCTGCAGATAACAAGACATTAGGTAGATTCCAGCTAGCTGATATTCCAGCTGCACCTCGTGGAGTTCCACAGATTGAGGTTAAGTTCGATATCGATGCAAATGGTATCGTTAATGT
>JAFPSY010000010.1:0-1795 GCA_017413585.1 Acholeplasmatales bacterium | reverse complement strand
ATATATAAGCCTCTGTAATAGATATAAATCCATAGAGGAGTGCTGTAATAATAGAGGTTATAAACACGGATGCTGCCCAAAGGGCTAAAAGACTTACTATACCGGCTAAAATAATGGTTGTAAATACTAGATCAATTAAAACATTTAATATTGTTTTCCAAATGCTTCTAGGGCAATTCTTTTTTCTTAGGAAGGCTGCAGTAAATAGATAAGAGACTAAAAGCCCAACTACAATCGCAATCGGGAATACACTCATACCACCAACAATCGCATTGGCGGTATCCTTAATATTACCACTCATTGCTTGTGCGTAAACGGACCCTTCGGCCTCCGCAATAAATTCTTCAATTACCTCACTTAGCCATCCCTCAAATAGAATCATTTTAATTGCCTGCCATGGCGTTGACCAAGGTAGGCTTTTTGCCGCATCAAAGATATGATTGATCATATCCTCTATCGTATAGGATAGATTACCAAGCTCATTTGCTAAGGAGGAATTCATTTCCTCCATTGCACCCTTAGATACAATGATGAAATAAATGATTGCGGGCACTAAGGCTAAAGAAATAATTACAAGGGGAATCCATGCCCATTTTAAGCTTAATAAATATGATTTTAATGTATATTTAATCAAATGAGCCACCACCTTCTAATAAAAACATTATATCATGAAATATTTTGTTTTTTAAGAAACAATTTCGAAAAGAAAAGAATATGGGCGAATTCCATATTCTAATCTTTATATTTTTCTTATGGATGGGTGATTACCATTTAATACCTTTACTCCATATGGAGCCTTAAAGGCTACGGTAATCGTAGAACCCGATACCTGTACTACTAAGCCATCTCCAAATGCCTTATGATTAATTTTATCTCCTATTTTATAGGAAATATCGGATACTACCTCTTCCTTCTTTTTTTCTTCCTTTTTATAGGTGAAGGAGGCAAAGGTAGTAGATTCTCCAAGATTTACCCTAGGCTTTGGCTTAGAGCCTCTTAAATTCTCATATAGCTTAGAATCCATTTCGCTAATAAAGCGAGAGGGTACCATATATTCTGTTTTACCAAATCTCATTCTATTTTCAGCATTTGTAAGATATAGCTCATTCTTAGCTCTGGTTATGCCGACATAGCAAATTCTTCTTTCCTCTTCTAAATCCTCATTGGATGAAATATTAATTCCTGGGAAGATTTCTTCTTCCATAGCTACCATAAAAACAGTATCAAATTCTAGTCCCTTAGCCTGATGGAAGGTTGTAAGACGAACAGATTCATCAGATTTTATATCATCATGCTCACTTCTTAAGGATAAATCAAATAATAAATTCTCAAGCATTTCAAAATGCGTTAAGCCTAAATCCTCATATTCCTCCTCTGTTTCCTTTAGTACAGAGGAAAATTCTTGAATATTATCTAACCTATCCTGATAGGAATCCATATCCTTTCTTATTTCATCATCATAGCCTGTTTTATCATAGATTTCCTTTAATACTTCCGGTAAGGATAAATCCTCTATTTTATCTCTTATTTCATCTAATGTAGATTTAAAATTTCTTAAATTATCTGCCGCAATGCCATTACCGGAATAATGATCTATTGCATCATATAGGGGTAATGTTTTTTCATATGCCTTTATTTTAAGATTCTCTAATATCCTTTTACCTATTTTTCTTTTCGGTACATTAACTACTCTATCAAAGGAAAAATCATCATCAGGATGAATTAATAATCTTAAATATGCACTCATATCCTTGATTTCCGCTCTAGAAAAGAAGGATAATCCTCCATAAATGGT
>JAFPSY010000111.1:0-6631 GCA_017413585.1 Acholeplasmatales bacterium | reverse complement strand
TTCCTTAAGTGGTCTATCAATTCCAACAGAATAATAGGTTTCATGATCTCCATATAATACAAGTAATGTATGATCATATTGATTGGTATCCTTTAGATGGCGAATTAGCTTACCTAAGGCGAAATCAAAATCCATAGTCTCGCAACAGACCATTTCAATTTGGGCTTGTACCTCCGCTGAATCATCAAGGCATGGGTTTTCCCATAGTCCATTACCCACTGCTTGATGCAATTTATCTACATAGCCAAGCTCGATAAATTTGTTCCAATTATCCGTACCTGTATATGGTCCATGCATGGATAGTGTAGTCCAATAAGAATAATATGGTGTTGAATTCGCTGGTGCAATTCTTGCCATAATATCATCGATGGTTTCACTATCTAGTGGATAATTACCATCGTAGTTGTTGTGCCACTGTCTATCTTCATTAATATCTAAAGAGAAATAGATATTATCAAAGCCTAGGGTTTGCATTTCCTTATTTCTATTATAGAATTCTCCATAATTATTATGGAAATAAGAAGATGTATACCCCTTCTCTTTAATTAATTGTGGTATAGAATATGGTAATTCACCCTCGTAATATTGAATATTTTGTAGGGTTGCTCCATTAATTCCAATAAATTCCGATACATTCGTTTTATTCTTAGAATAATTATTAGTAAAATAAATACCTTCCTTTTGTAAATTCCATAAATTTGGAGTTAATTCCTCATTTAGTAGATATTCACTTCCAGATTCAATCATAATTTCAATGACATTATAGCCATCTAAAAGTCCATAATAATCATCTGTAAGTGGAGTAACATTAATCGTTTCTTCATCCTCGCTTGGTATACTTTCAATTGGCGTTGTTGTAACACTGCTTTGTGCAGTCGCAAGAGAGTAGCTAATAATACCATATTTTTTCATTGAGGTCTTTTTTAAATAATTCGATAAATAATTAATAATTTGATATCCACTCATATTTTCAAATAGTGGATTGCTTGCATATTCTTGGTATACAACTTTTTCAGATATTGCCTGTGTCGATAGAGCTGTAATCGATAATGCTAAGAAGAGTAATACACCCTTAGGTAAATATCTAAAGTGTGATACTTCTTCATTGCCCTTAAATAGTACCTTATAGATAAAACGTACACCTAAAACATATAATCCACTAAAGCCAAAGAAAACCGTTAAGGCAAGCCAATTGATGTAGTCCCAATCGAAGATGCTTACAGCCTCTCCTGCTTGCTTAAGGTAGGCAAATGTGAAGATATCTCTAGATGCATAATCTAGGGTTACATTTACAGCAAATAATAATAAGACAAGACTCAATATAGTTGCACTATAGCCAATAGCTATCTTATTATTTTTAAATAATAGCATAGGAGAAAGCAACAATACATATATGCCCATTTCTAGCAAAAAGAAATCTGCATAAAGCATTTTAAAAATGATTAAAAATACAGTCATTTCTGCTAATATTAATAACGAAAATGTAAGCACAAATATCGATAATTTTCGTTTAAAAAATAGTGGCATTGTATCATCTCCTCTCTCATATTTTAACATTTGCACAAAAATCCATTAGTAAGTATAACATATTTAAAGAAAAAAAGAAAATACCGAAAACGTTATTCGGTATAATTTTCGATAATTTTAGGTCTTTTTAGATACCTAATATAATAAATTAAAACTATGACTAGGCCTGATGTACAAAATCCAGAAAAATCGATGAATACATCATTTATGGAAGCTCCTCTACCGCTCGTTACCCCCTCAAGCCAAAATTCACTAATGAAGGCAAAAAGAAAGGCAATAGTAAAGGATATAGATATAAGTATTATAGCTTTAAATCTTTTTCTAAAGGATAAATAAAAGAATGTAGATATAAATCCAAAGAAAACAAAATAGCTATAATGACCTATAAATTTTCTTATGAAGGTTTGGAAAGATACACTTTCCTTATCTATAGTACCTTCTCCTATCGTATGATTGATAACCTCTGCAATAGAATCTGAAACCCTCCTTGAGGATTCTATAGATTCACTTCCTGTTTCTAAGCATTTAAAGATGAAAAATACAATCATAGCGATATAGATTACACCAAGTACAACTTGGTGTATGATATAAAGCTTACTTCTCATTTTTATCCTTTATTTCTTCTAAGGTATTCATAAAATTTGTCATATATTCAGGGATTTCTGAATCGAATTCCATCCACTTTCCTGTTGTGGGGTGAATAAAGCCTATGGTTTTTGCGTGTAGGAATTGGCCTTGATCTCCAATGACCTTGCGTCTACCGTAGGTTTGATCGCCAACTAGAGGATGCCCAATGTATTCTAGGTGAACTCTAATTTGGTGGGTTCTTCCGGTTTCTAATGCACACTCAATTAAGGTATAGCCCTTAAATCTTCTTAGGACAGTAAAATTCGTAATGGCTTCCTTACCGTTTTTGTCGACAGCCATTTTCTTTCTGTCCTCTTTGCTTCTAGCAATTGGAGCGTTAATTCTTCCCTTCTTTTCAGAGAATTCACCATAAACTAGGGCAACATATCTTCTTTTGCAGGAATGATTTTTAAGTTGCTCGGTTAAGGAAAGGCTTGCCTTATCGTTTTTCGCAATCATCAATAGTCCTGTGGTATCCTTATCGATTCTATGAACGATACCAGGTCTTATAACTCCATTAATTTCAGATAAATCATCAAGCTCATATAATAAGCCATTCACTAGGGTTTGCTCATAATTACCTGCACCTGGGTGCACAACCATTCCCTTTGGCTTATTGACTATAGCGACATCAGAATCCTCATATACGATATCCAAATTTAAGTTTTCTGCCTTCACCTCAAGTGGTTTAGGCTCAATATCTAAAATGGTTAAAACATCCCCCACTTGAGCCTTTTGGCTAGGCTTAAATGGCTTACCATTACATAGTATCTTTTCTTCTTCGATCATTTTTAAGATATAGGTTCTTGTTTTATCAGGAATTAATTCAGTTAATACCTTATCTAGTCTTAAATTTTCATGATTTTTTTCTTTTACTGTAATATCCATATTTTCTTGCTCTCTTATCGTATAAGAATAAATAATCAATAATAAGAATGATTAAACCAAAAACAAGTAATACATCAGCAACATTAAATGTGTTTTCTCCACCATTGAATAAGCCTATGAACCAATTCCATGGACCAAAGGAAATCATGTCGACAACACCATCTCTAAGTCCTACTAGGGTTAATACTCGATCAATTAAATTTCCAACGCAGCCGGCAAATGCCATGGTAGTACCAATGGCATTAAATTTACCATGCTTCCAGTCATTTCTCATGGCTAAATAGCCAAGAAGAATGGTTGCAACACCACTAATAACAACTAAAATCCAGGCAAAATTTTCTCCAAGGCCAAAGGCAGCACCTTTATTGTAAACTAATTGGAATTTTACAAATGAGCCAATCTCAATTGGATTTTTTGGGTCAATCATCATTGCAAAATATTTGCTTACTTGATCACCGATTACCAATATCAAAAATAAAATTGCAGTAATCCACATAAATAGATTCCTCCCAAATTAAAATAATTTAAATACTAGCTTTGTTAATATAAAGCATACAATTAAAACAACGAAGGTTATAATTAAAACATTAATACTCCAAACATGATATAATCCCTCTACTCGTCTTTTGGTAATTAAATGTAGATAGATAAAATCAACTAAAAATGCAAATAAAATAACCATTAGAGCAATTAAAAATGCTAGGGTAACCTGATAATTTGTAAACATCATCAAATTCGCAAAAATAGCGATAGGACCAGCAACTATAGCAAGTCCTGATCCTATTGCGATTAAAAGTGCAATAATCTTTTCTTTTTTAGATATATTTAATTTATCAATTTCATCTTGAATATTGAAATAGGTTTTATTCTTCACTTCCGAAGTCATTTTTATAGCCCTCCTTTAAATAATTTAATGCATCATAGAATGTTTCAATTTCAATAAGCTTCATATTTTGATTAGGAAGCCTATTATAAGCCTCCTTTGCTTCTTCTATGTTTCCTTTTGCACAAAAGAATATATCCATTTTATCATCAAATGCGGTAGGTATTTTTTCTTTGATACCACCAATAATACCAACATTGCCATTTGGGGATATTGTACCTGTACCTGCAATTCTTAAGCCATGAGTTAAATCCTCTTTCACTAATTGGTTATAAATGGATAGGGTTTGAAGTAATCCACCTGAGGGTCCACCAATTAAATTGGAGGAAACCTCGAATGTTGGATTTGATTTTATAGAATTATATTCATAAATGCCATAGGCATTAAAGGTATTTACGTTTTTAATATAAGGAATATTCATCATTGTACCATTTCTACTTATGATGAAATAATCCTCATCACATCTTTCATAGCTTGTAAGAATTTCCTTATATAAATCCATATCCTCATCAACCATGACGACACTTCCATAAGGTTTAGAATAAATACCTTTAATTAAATCTCCAATACGGAAGCTTGAATTTGGTCCATAGTAGGTAATTTGATATCCAATAAATTTATAATCTAGTTTTATAGTAGGATCTTCCTTAGAGGCCTCACTATAGGCTAATACTAGCGCATTACCTATACTGGAATTATATTGGATTTTTCCTGCATGATAGGATTCCATTCCAGAAATATGTGTTGATGTTGCACTCATTTCATAGGATTCAGATATAGAAGAATGCTCTGCAATGAAATTTTGAAATAAAGTAGCCTTTTCTACATTATATACATAAATGGTAGAAAATGAGCCCTTTTGCTCATTTTCTGTATGTATATTGATAACGGATGTAAATAAGGTTGTATCTCCCTTTAATATAATGGCACGATTCGTACGTATCACACATAGAAAAAAGAATGCCAAGGATGGAATGATAAATAGAAATAATACCCAAAATTTTTTAAAATAAAATTTTAGGATATCCATTATTTAACAAATACCTCTATTTCTCTCATGGTTTCATACTTTATACCTGCTGAATCTAGCATCTTCTTAGATGCTAAATTCATTGGTGTACCAGCATATTTATCACTCATATAAATGATCTTTTTAATTCCGGATTGAATGATTAGCTTTGCACATTCATTACAAGGGAATAGGGAAACATAAAGGGTTGCACCCTTTAGGTTTGCGTTTGAATTTAGGATTGCATTAGCCTCAGCATGTACTACATAAGGGTATTTGGTATTTAATGGGTCTATATCTCCCTTTCCCCAAGGGAATTCATTATCGCTACAGCCTCTTGGGAAGCCATTGTAGCCAATACCAATAATTCTTTTATCATCATTTACCAAGCAAGCACCTACTTGGGTGTTTGGGTCCTTACTTCTTTTGGCAGAAAGTAAGGCAACTCCCATGAAATATTCATCCCAGCTAATATAATTCATATCATTTTCTCCTTTATTTTATGGGTTTAGTCGATCAGGTCCACGGAAGATGAACATCGCATCCTTGATACCTTCATTAAACATAATCATGGTAATACGGTCAACACCAATACCAAATCCTCCATGAGGAGGGCAGCCGTATTTAAAGAAATCTAGATAGAAGGCAACATCATCATGTAAGCCCTTCTCCTCTGCCTGAGCCTTTAAGATTTCATATCTATGCTCACGCTGTGCACCAGTTGTGATTTCACAGCCCTTCCAAATTAAATCGTATCCACAAGGTACACCCTTCTCATCTCTCATATGATAGAATGCTCTACATTCCTTGCTGTAGCCTGTGATAAATAGGAATTCATGATTGAACTTATCCATAGAAAGCTTCTGAACTAATCTTTCACCCTCTGTAGTTAAATCACCCTTTTCCTCCTCAGGAACCTTATAGCCATAACGAGCCTCAAGCTCATCATATACATCATGTAAATCCATTACAGGGAATGGTAATGTAGGTACTACAATATCAATACCAAATACCTTCTTTACCTCTTCACCATATTTATCATGAACACCCTTTAGTGCATAGGTAAGCATTTCCTCTTCCATATGCATTACATCATGATAAGAATCAATATAGGAGAATTCAAGGTCAAAGCCTGTGAATTCTGTTGCATGCTTACGTGATGCAAACTTTTCTGCTCTAAATACTGGACCACACTCGAAAATTCTTTCGAAGCCAGATGCCATAGCCATCTGCTTATAGAATTGTGGAGATTGTGCTAAGTATGCATTTCTATCGAAGTATTCTACCTTGAATACACCAGCACCAGATTCAGATTCTGCACCAATTAGCTTTGGTGAATGGATTTCGATGAAATCTCTTTCTACTAAGAATTCTCTACACTTAGCTACGAAATAGGATTGACACTTAAACATAAGTGTATTCTTATCTGTACGTAAATCGATCCATCTATAATCCAATCTTAAATCGATATTGGTTTCCTGTCCCTTAGGGGCAACAATTGGAGATGGCTCTGCAATACTATCAATAGAAATAGTATCAGGATACATTTCCATACCATTTAGCTTTACATATTCTGAAGCTAAAATCTTACCCTCAGCCTCAATTACACTATCTACTGTAATCTTAGATAGAGTTTCCTCCATTTCTGGATGATTTGCCTTTTCAATTGTAAGCTGAAGCTTACCAGATACATCTCT
>JAFPSY010000110.1:0-9196 GCA_017413585.1 Acholeplasmatales bacterium | reverse complement strand
TTACGGAATAGACCATTTTTATTTCTTTCCTCTACGATTTTTAATACTGTATCCTCACCAATACCCTTAATGACCTTAATTGGTAAATATAGCCAATTATCTAAGAATACAAACTCACCCTTGGATACATTAATGTTTGGCTTTTGCACTAAAAGACCTCTTTGCTTCGAGTAGGCAATATATTTAATTAAGGCCTCCTTATTCGATATTGCATGATTCATAATATTTGCCATAAAGGCATTAAAATGATGAACCTTTAAATAAGCCATTTTATAGGCAAATAAAGCATAGGCAACTGAGTGTGATTTATTAAATCCATAATTTGCAAATAGCTCAATTAATTCATATATTCTTTCTGCAATTTCCTTTGAATATCCACGGCCAATAGATTTTTTAACAAAATCCATTCTCATTTCTAATAGAACATCCGCCTTCTTCTTCGATACGGCACGCCTTAAAATATCCGCCTCACCCAAAGAATACCCCGCAAATTTTTGCGCAATCTGCATAATTTGCTCTTGATATACAATAACGCCATAGGTTTCCTTTAATATTGGGGCTAAATCCTTATGGATATATTCAAATTTTTCGCCATGCTTTCTTTTTATATAATCTGGCAAGGATTTAATTGGGCCTGGTCTAAATAATGCGTTCATCGCAACTAAATCATTAAATTCCGTAGGCATACATTCTCTTAATGCCTTTTGGAAGGCAGGCTTTTCCATTTGGAAAATACCTAAGGTATCTCCAGATTGGAATAGCTTATATACAAGCTTATCATCTAATGGCATTTTTCTAAATTGCTCAATGGAATAATTTGGAATATCATGAATCATTCCATCGATTAAGGTTAAATTACTTAAAACAAGGAAATCCATTTTTAATAAGCCAAGCGCTTCTAAATCGACTGCCTCAAATTGGCTTTGGTAAATATTTGATGCACCAAAGGATAATGGGATGATATCATCTAATTCCTCTTCCGATAAAATGATACCCGATGCATGGGTAGATATATGCTTAGGAAGTCCTTCTATCCCCTTAGCGCAATATAAAAAATTATATAGCTCATCATCCTTATAAAGCTTTAATAATTCATCATAGCCTCTTTCAGATATCATATCTAAAATCTTTTTTGCACGATCTAAATCAATTCCAAAAATCTTAGATAATTCATTAATAGAGGATTTCACCTGGAAGGTACCAAAGGTTGTAATCGTACATACATGCTTCTTTCCATACAAATCACTTACATAATCGATAACCTTATCTCTATCCTTATCTGGGAAATCACAATCGATATCGGGCATTGTAATACGTCCTGGATTTAAAAATCTTTCAAATAATAAGCCATATTCTAATGGATTAATTTCTGTAATACCTAGGGTATATGCAACTAAAGAGCCTACAGCACTACCTCTACCTGGGCCAACCAATATATGGTTTTTCTTAGAATAACAAATAAAATCCCATACGATTAAAAAATAATCATCAAAGCCCATTTTATGAATAATAGATAATTCATAATTCAATCTTTCGATATAAGGCTCTCTATAAAAGCCTCTTTTTTCTAAGCCCTTATGGCATAAATAATACAAATATTCCTGGGCACCTTTTCCCTTTGTATTTGGATAATGAGGAAGTAATGCCTTATTCTCAAATAAATTAAGATTTATGGAGGAAACAAATGCATCTAATTCTCTTGAGGTAGATGGATTTACCAAAAAGGAATAATCATCATATTCTAATACCTTATCCTCTTTTCCATCAATCTTTGCTAAGCATTCATAAACCATAGAATCCATAGGCTCTAAATACTTCATTTGATGAATAGGTAAATAAGAAACCTGAAGTGTTTTTATATATTCTATAAATGCACGAACCAAAGGGATTCTTTCCATTTTATTTGTCATGGATATACCAATATATCCATTTATTTCTTTAATTTTATTGATATATTCTAAAAGAATATTTAAGGAAGATGGATCCATATCTCTTTTTATAAATACTCTTTCTAAGAAGGAATCCAAGAAAGGAAACACAAAATAGATATTTTTATATTGAACTATAGAATCTAAGGTATCTATACCCTCTATTTTGACTAAAGAGGAAATCTTAACTAATTCTTTATATCCTTCGTTATTCTTTGCATATAATAGAACACAGGATGTTAAATTATCCTCATTTTTAAAGGTATATTCTAAGCCTAAGATAGGCTTAATATTCGCATCCTTGCATGCCTTATAAAACTTAAAGGCTGCATACATATTAGAATCTGTTATCGAAAGAAAATCAAAATGCTCATTCTGCCCCTTAGCCACATAATCTGTAAGCCTTGTGGAATTCTTTAACAGATTATATTCAGTTTGACCATATAAGAATCCTTTCATAGCGCACCACCTGCCTACATTATATAGCAATGAAGAAAAATCTAAAAGAATTTTAAAAAAAGATTTGGTAGAATTCTACCAAAATCTTTTAAAGCCTATTCCATTTTATGCTTTCTTTTCTTAAGGATAATATAAATAAGAATGAATGCAATTAAGCCTAACGAAATAGCTAAGGATATAATCATACCTATAAGCATAGGATTAATTTCTATTCCATTACTATTTACAATTACCTTAAATGTTTTTGTAGTACTTAAGCCAGAGGAATTGATACAATAGGCCTCTGCATAATAGGTGCCAGGGTTTCCATAATCCACATTTTGATCATAGATTTCTAAGGAATCTAAAATATTCTCATCCGATTCGTCATAGCATTCAATAAATAAGGATAAATCTACATCACTATTTTCTAAAATAGAAATATCCTCTACAATAATTTCTGGCTTTGTATAAGAAATTAAGGATACCGCAATCGAATCCGATACAGTATAAATATCATCGGTGTAGCTATACCATATCGTATAGCTTCCCACCTTATTTTCCATATCGGTTGTAATCTTTAGATTATCATAATTAATTTCCTTATTGTCACTTAAGTCCTTTATATAATCCATAAAATTAATGCTATTTAAATCGATCATATAGTCGAATAACAAGCTTTTGGTTGTAAGCTCTAATTTTGGCTCAACATCATCTACTACTCTTATCGTAATCGTATAATGACTCGATAAATTAGCTTCATTTTTCACACTTACGGTATAGCTATATTCCTCTACTTCATCATTTTTAATAGCAGGATATTCTATTTTAGATGATATATCTCCTTCAAATGTATCTGTTGCTGTAAAATGTGATTTTATATCACATGGCGTATTTAATGGAATCTCTAAAATATCATTTGGCATATCAAAGGAAATCACTGGTGCTTCATTTTCATATACAACTGCATAAAATTCCTTAGACGCTTTATTCCCACTAGCATCTATCGCAACTACCGTAACCGGGTAGGTGCCAACCTTATTTGTGTTGATTTCATGCATTAGGGATACCTTATCTATTTTATCGTTATCTTTTACAGAATAATTATAGGATAAATCAATACTAGATCCTCTTTTGATATAGCAATAGGAATTCCCAATTGTAATTTTTGGTGCTTCCTTATCCTCAACCACAAAGGTAATTAAAGCCTTATAGCCTGTACAGGTACCTGGAGAATATTTTGCATCATAGGCCTTATACCAAACCTGATAATTTCCTGTTTTATGGGTGTTGATGTCTTTAAAATAATACATCCAATCCCCTTCTGTATTATAGGTTATGGTAGTATCTGTCAATAAGATTTCATTTCTATATAAATTTGCTTTTGGAACATTTTTATAATCCTCTATCGATGCACCTAAGGGAATATGTACCGTTGTATTTTTCCACATGAATTTCCAGCTTGCTGCAGAAGCCTTAAAAGGGATAAAGGCAAATGCGATAAGCATAAGGAAAAACAGTAAGAATTTACCTTTTTTCATTATTTAAAAAATGCTCATAAATGGTGGTTATCGTTTCTTTATTGTGAGGCTTTATTTGATTGAATCTCAATAGCTCCTTCATAAAATACTGTATAGCATAAGCATCCTTGACCTTTTTATAATAGGGTAGGGTGCTTTGAATAAAGCTTCTTTTTTCTTCTTCTACAGTAAGTGCTAAATATTTCAATAAATTTGCACTAAAATCATAATCATCCTGTGCACTAGATAAGTGCATAATTACCTCACTTACGCTACTATTTTGTTCTAGGATTTGAACCAAATATTTGGAAAAGGAATTGAGTGGCTTATCCTTGAATAGACGAATCGTATCAAAATCCTTTTCTAAATAGGCACGAAGGAATTTTAAGGAATTCTTATATTCTAGATTGTTTAAAAGATTTATAGCATAATCAAAGACATAGCTTGATTTTATTTTAAGCGCATAAATGCCTAAAGAATAATGTAATTCCTCAAGCTTTGTGTAATAGCCCATATTCTTATATTTTTCTTCTACCTCGTAGTAATAAAACATTGTATCTCCCTTTAGCATCATAGCTGAGGATAGGTATAGATACTTTGAATATAGAATGGATAGGTTTTTATCCATTGGTATTCCATGGATCTCGTTTAGTATATCTAAAGCCTCCTGATAATTCTTTTCCTTATATTCTAAAATGACAGAAAAAATAGAGAATATTAGCATATCTATATCCTGCATAGAGGATAATAGCTTTACAAGCTCATTATAGATTCCCTTTGCTAGATATAGCTCACCATCATAGATGTATTTCATGAACAATAGGATTCTATATCTATAATTTTCAAAGCCTTTACCCTTGATTACAAAGGAATTAAGTACATCAATATCATCCTTTACAAATGCTTCTACGGATTCAAGCAATACCTCATAGGAATGGAACAAAAGCTGTTGCTGCTCACTAGAGATGGATACACGCTCACAGATTTCTTGCAAAATGTAATTGTTTGCCTGAATCTGGTTTCTTTCTATTTTACATAAATAGGAAGGGGAGCATATATCGAAGCATAACCCTTGAAGAGTGTAGGAAAGCTCAAGACGCTTTCTTCTTATTTCAATTCCAATAATTTCTTGATTGGATAAATGAATGATGTTATCATTCTTTCTTTGTGACAAAACATCTAAAATCATACTCATGTTCAAATGATCCTTTCTAAATGGGCCCTATATCAATTATAAGGTCTTTTTTGTTCAATTGAAAACTGAAAAAATATTTTTCAATATTCGTGAAAAAAGGGTATTTTTTTATAGAAAAAGCACTAAAAAGTACCGCATTTTTCGAAAAAATTATATAAAAGATTCATTCTTGTGAAAACAACAAATGTGCTGATGAATTTTTAAATGAAACGATAGTAGATTAAATAGATATTTTTCTTTGTTTTTTCTCTTCTTTTTCCTTTTTTGGTCGTATATGGGGCATATTTCATTATACTTTTATAAAAGGTAATATTCCCTTTAGAGCCTATGGTTATAAATTTTTGAAAAATATCCTTATCTAAGCCTTGGCTTTTAAGCCATTTAAAAAAAGAATTCCTAGGAGGCCTTTTTAAACCATCAAAGGGATTATCCTCTAAATCCTCTACCTTAAAAATAGAATTTGGTATTAAGGATAAGGGGAATAAATCAAAATAGATTTTATGATTAAAGACCATTCTTTGAATCTTTAAGCATTTTCTTTCTCCTTTCTCTAAATATATCTTCTTCCTCGTCCCATTTTTCGTTAAAATACCCTTTTGATTTAGGAGCTTTAAAAAAGTCCATGGAATCATACTATTCTTTAATTCCTCATATAGCCTTAGGGTTTCTTCAAAGGAATACATAGGGCTAAAGCCTATATACATCATTTTTTCCCTCCAAAATAATAAAAGTACAAAGCTAACCTTTGTACTTACAATAATTTTTTAATTTACAATTATCACATAATGGATGAAGTGCCTTACAGTAATATCTTCCAAAAAGTAAGAATAAATGATGGGCAAGTGTCCATTCATCCTTGGGGATATATTTTTTATATGCTATTTCTGCATCTACTATATCCATATCGCATCTTATATAGCCTAATCTTATTGCCATACGATAAAGATGGGTATCTACAGGCATTGCAGGTATATTAAACCCTAAAGCTAATACGACATTCGCGGTTTTTCTTCCTACCCCGGGAAGCTTAATTAAGGAATCGAAGCTAGAAGGGACGATACCATGATTCAAATCTAATTCTTTAGCCAAAGCGATAATGTTTTTCGCTTTAGTTGAAGAAAGCCCTAGTGGAGATATAATCTCCTTAACTAAAGAATAATCTGCAGAAGCTAAATCCTTTGGGCTTGGATATTTTAAAAATAGCTCCTTAGTAACACTATTTACCCTTTTGTCTGTGGTTTGAGCACTTAATACTACCGCAATAATTAATTCATAGGGATTTTTAAAATCGAGCTCTGGAGCTGGATTTTTTATGATTTCCTTTAATATATCTAGGATTTCCTTTGATTTTTGTTTGTTCATTATTTTATATTATCCAAGAAGTTCTTAACAAAGTCCGGAACAGGCTCCGCTTCTTCTTGAACCTCATTTCTAAAGCGATTTAAGGAGGTAACTAAATTCTTTATATTTAATACCTTATATCTACTCTTCATATATTCTAATGCTTCCTCTATATCAGAAACCTTTACTCTATCCTCTGTAATAAGGCTTGATACGATACTTAGCTCATCGGCAGTTAATACTCTTCCTATTTCCTTTTGGATAAGCTGAGTTACATAGAAAAAATCATTTTCAAAATCCTTAGAATTTACTCCAGATAAAATATCCTTTACTCTATCAAAGAATCCATCTAAGGATACAGCCTCTCTACCGATTCCATCCTCATATTGAATATAAATTGAATAAAATTCTCTTTCTAAAAGGTTCGCAACAGCCTCATCAAATTCCTTATCAGAAATCATCATTTTTGATTTTAAGGATTGAACGGAGAAATATTTATTTGTTTCATATTCCTTTAGCATTTGAATTAAAACGACAGAGGAGGCAGGAGTTAATAATAATTCCTTTTGGTGAACTAGAATAAACTTTTCATATTTGAAGCATCCACATTCATATAATTTCTTTATCATAGCTTTGCTTCCTTTTCTAGTGCATTTTTGGCAGCATTTTGTTGAGCTTCCTTCTTTGTTTTACCCATTCCTCTTCCCATTAAGATTTCATCCATGTAAACGACAGCCTCAAAAATCTTATCGTTTGCAGGACCCTCATCTCTTACAATTTCATAGCGAATCGTTCTCTTTTCGCTTTGAAGCTTTTCCTGAAGTAAAGATTTATAATCCTTAAGGCTTGTCACCTCATCAATATATGGAATAAAGAATTTTTTAACAATTTCATAGGCTTGATCAAAGCCTGAATCTAAGAATACCGCTCCTAATACTGCCTCCATTGCATCAGCAATAATAGCTGGGCGGAATCTTCCGCCAGATAATTCCTCACCCTTACCTAAGAATAAATACTTAGGAAGATTAATTTTAGCTGCATAATAATCGAGTGCACCCTCACATACTGCCTTAGCCCTTGTCTTCGTTAATACACCCTCATCTAAGGAGATTACGGCATATAAATATTTACTCATAGCAAGCTCTAATACTGCATCTCCTAAGAATTCCATTCTTTCATTGCATTCAAGATTATGCTCGTTCGCATAAGAGGAATGCGTAAGCGCAGTTTCAATATATTTTTTATTTTTGAAGGTATATCCTATAACACCCTCAAATTCCTCTATATTATTCAACTTCCTCACCACTCTTTTTTGGTAGTGCTTCAACTACTTTATTAATAATATCGGATTTCACCATGTTTCTTACTTGCTTAATTGCACTCTTAAATGTTTTCGCATCTGCATTACCATGAGCCTTAACGACTGGCTTACCAATACCTAAAATCATTGCTCCACCAACCTCAGATGCATCCATTCTACCTGCAAATTTCTTTAGGTTCTTTCTCATGAATAAATAACCGATTTTGCCACCTAGGGATGCCTTAATTTCTTGCTTAAGCATACGGCCCATACCCTTAGCTGTGCCTTCAAAGCTCTTAAGGGCGATATTGCCACAGTATCCATCGGATACAACAATATCGGTTGGACAATCAATTAGCTTATCAGGCTCTACATTACCCTTAAAGTTAATACCCTCCTGTGCTTCAAGTAATTGATAAGCCTCCTTATCAATTTCTCTACCCTTGCCTGGCTCTGAGCCTATATTAAGTAATCCTACAGTAGGATTTTTAATTCCAAGGATTTCCCTTGCAGTAACTGTTGCGAAAATAGCAAATTCAACATAATGCTCTGCCTTTAATTCTACATTCGCTCCAACATCAAGAAGTAATCTTGGATGTCCATCGAAATTTGGAATAATAGGGCATAAGGCTACTCTTTCCATTTCCTTAATTCTTCTTATGATCAAATGAGCACCCATGACTACACACTGGGTAGGACCATTGGTTACAACAGCGTCAACCTCACCATTTTTTGCTGCATACATTGCCTTAACTAAGGAGGCCTCCTTTTGCTTTCTTACAGCACGAACAGGATCCTTTTCTCCCATAGATAGGGTTTCCTTTGTATGTACAATAGAAATTCTTTCATTATTTGTTAATAATGGCTTAATCTTTTCCTCATCACCAAATAATACAATTTCAATATCATCAAATTCCTTTATAGCCATCATAGCTGCAGGAACTGTTGTATTTACTCCATTATCTCCGCCATTTGCGTCTACACCAATTTTTATCATATGAACCTCCAACGATATACTTATACTATTTTAACATTTAACGCTTTAAAAAACTAGTTACTATTAAAGCCATTCTTCGCATTTTCTATGATTAAATCATTAAATCGAATCGATTTCTCTTCCCCATTCATATATTTTGGAAAATAATCGTCTGCATCCTCTTTCGCAGATTCCCAAATTTTATAATCCGTTTCAAAATCTGCATACTCTAAGGATAAAAAGCCAGATTGCTCCTCACCAAAATAATTACCAGGTCCTCTCAACCTAAAATCATTTTCTGATATGCCAAAGCCATCTAAGGTATTTTCTAATACCCTTAGTCTTTCGTTATCTACCCTTTTCGTTACTAAAGCACAATAGCTTTGCTTTAAGCCTCTACCAACTCTACCCCTAAGCTGATGTATTTGGGCAAGACCAAAGCGATCTGCATCTAAAATGACCATAATGGTCGCATTTGGTACATTTACACCAACCTCA
>JAFPSY010000109.1:0-1741 GCA_017413585.1 Acholeplasmatales bacterium | reverse complement strand
GTTCTAAAGCATTGTATTGAAACAGCAATGCTTGCAGGAAAGCTTGCATCGGAAATTGGAGAAAATGAAATTTTGGCAAGACGTGCAGGTCTACTACACGATATTGGCAAGGCTGTCGATCATGAAATTGAAGGAAGCCATGTTGAAATTGGTGTTGAGCTTGCAACGAAGTATCATGAGCCTAAAGAGGTTATTGATGCAATCGCATCCCACCATGAGGATGTTGCTCCAAAATCAATTATTGCAGTATTGGTTGCTGCTGCTGATGCATTATCTTCAGCAAGACCAGGTGCACGTAGTGATTCCTTAGAAAATTACACAAAGAGACTTGAGAATCTTGAAGCTATTTCAAATAGTATTAAGGGTGTTAAGACATCCTTTGCTATTCAGGCAGGTAGAGAGGTTAGAGTAATTGTTAACCCTGAAGAGGTTGATGATTTATCTACAATTACTATTGCCCGTCAAATCAAGGAGGAAATTGAGAATAAATTATCCTACCCTGGTACGATTAAGGTAACAGTAATCCGTGAAATCCGTTCAGTGGATGTTGCTAAGTAAGAAAAAAGGGTGAGTAATATCACCCTTTTTTTGAAAACTTTGGAGGTGTTTTATGCGTATATTATATTTAGGTGATATTGTTGGGGAGAAAACAATAGAGGTATTAAGACAAAATCTTGATACCATAAAGGCGGAAAATAAAATTAATTTAGTTTTGGTGAATGCAGAAAATGTAACCCAAGGAAAGGGATTATCTGAAAAGCATTATAAGCAGCTAAAGCAATTAGGTATTGCAGGAATGTCTATGGGTAATCATACATTTTCTAAATCAGAAATTAAAAACTATATTAATGATGCAACCATTGCTCGCCCTGCAAATTTAGGCACCTCTTATGGCAAGGATATATTATATATCCAATATAATGATAAAAGGATTGCAATTGTAAATATGCTAGGTAGAGTATATACCTATACTCCACTAGATGATCCATTTAAAACTATGGATAAGCTACTTGAGGAAATCGATGCAGATTACATCCTTGTTGATTTTCATGGGGATGCAACAAGCGAGAAGAAGGCATTCTTCTTTAGCTTTGCAGGCAAGGTAGATGCTATCTTAGGCTCACATACACACACTCAAACAGCGGATGAGCAGGTATTTGATAATACATGCTTCATCACAGATATGGGAATGTGTGGCGCATTTGATTCCATTTTAGGTGATGATAAGGATATGGTTATCCAAAGATTCAGGACGGGTATGTTTGAACCACTTAAATGTGCAACAGGTAATGAATATATGTTAAATGGAGTCATTTTAGATTTTGGTTTAAAGAATACAATTACAAGATTTAATAAGAAATATATTTTAAACGAAAAATAATGAACAAATAAAGGAATTTCAGTCTTGATATTCCTTTTATTCTTAGTGTATAATTTCCAAGCGTGGTGATAAAAAATGAAAAATGTTAAGGCAATGCCATCCCTAAAGGAGGCAAAACTTAGACGTAATTTGGATGTTGAAACCATCCATTATAAGCTAAATGATAAATATCAAAATTTAGGCAAGGGTAAAAAGTATTATATCTATACCTATGGATGTCAGGGTAATGAGGCAGATAGTGAGGTTATGGCAGGTATTCTTGAGGGTATTGGCTATGTTGAGGCAATAGATCCATTAGATGCTGATTTAGTATTATTAAATACCTGTGCGATAAGAGAAAATGCTGAACAAAGAATTTGG
>JAFPSY010000108.1:0-3602 GCA_017413585.1 Acholeplasmatales bacterium | reverse complement strand
GCTATCCTTGATATGAATAGATTCCTTAATAATAGAGGATACAGAAATACCAATACCCGCTTGAGTGCCCGATAATACATATTCAATCGAATAGCCTTGAGCTTGATAATAATCAAAGCCAATAATTTCTGTTGGCATAATGGTTACTTCATCATTAACATATTTACTATAAACATCCTTTGGAGCTAAATATACCTGTTTATTTTGTGCTTCATAAATAGTTAATAGGCCATTGATAGTCTCAATATTATAATTATCCTGTGCCTGAGTTAGAATTTGACCAGACGAATTTACAATATTATAGGTAATAATATTTCTTGTCGTTCCTGGAGTTAGAAGTGTAGTCTCAGGAGCCACAGTAACATCTAAATATTCATAATCTGCCATTCTGCCGCTAACTAAGTACCATGAATTCGATACGATTGGAATACCATCCTCTGCCTTAGAGAAGCTAGATGCACGAAGTGTGATATTTCTTTTATAGACTGTCAATTTACCAAAATTTAATGTCAATTGATAATTTCTTGTAACATCATTGCCTTGGGCATTTTTAATTGTTATGGAACAAGAATTTTCTATCTCTCCTGCATCAATAATTCCATCAGAGAAAACAGCTACAAGAGTATGTCCTTGTAAAAGTGGTGTTTGATTTGAAATCTTTGCATCATCAATATTTTTTAGTGGCGTACCATCATAAATCTTATGTCGATCTACAGTTTCTATTGAAATAGGACGAGGATAAATCTTAATGGAGCCATAGACATGATTTACAATATAATTACTAGAAGTAACCTTTCCATCGGAATCCGTAATAGTTGTATAGAAGGTATTATCATAGGTACCAGCTGCGGTTGCAACCTGGGTGAAATGAACCTTAAGTAGGTCTCCTTCTGCAAGTAGTCCATCTAAGGTATAATTCGAATTGCCTTCTGCAACATAGGTTATATCATCATAATCCTTTTCTACACTTTCCGATACAACTGTGATTTCCTTTCTTAAAATAGAAATCTCACCAAATTGCATATCAATAGCGTAATTCTTTGATACATCATTTCCATCCTTATCATGAATTTGAACCTCAAATTCATTCATGTATTTTCCAACGTTTTTTTCATTGGTTATAGAAGTATAGGAAATTGTATCGCCATCCGCAAGATGCTCAGTATGATTTGTATCTGTATCATCTAAGCTTTCCTTTAAATATGGTGTAGTATAGGTATCTACACTATGGTATTTTCCATCATATTCATAGGATCCTCCATCACTTTTAATCGTTAGAGGAATTGCAGATTTTGTTAATATACCATCTTCGGTATATACCCTATAATTAGAAGAAACATTGATTTTCTTTCCATCTAGGGTTCTATAAATGGAATAAACTAAGGAAGCCTTTGCCTCTCCAATTTCTGTAATAGAGCCTGTTATCGTGGCATCCATTGTATCTCCATCCGCTAAGCTACCCTTAGTGATTTCATAATCAGATGCCTTTAATTCTAAGCCATTATATTCCTCTTCCTTTGATTCTACCTTAAGGGTTAGCTCTCTTTTCGAAATGACAATCGTTCCATAATTTTTATTAATTTGGTAGGATTCTGTAACATCCTTACCTATTGAATTATAAATTTTTGCCTCAAAATATGCTGTATAGGTACCTACATTAATCGCATCATCAAAGAATTCTAAAGCTACCCTATCTCCATCATATAGCTTTCCTGTAACGCTATATAATTCCTTATCGATAGAGACTCCATCATATTCCTTTTCATAGGAATCGGTAGTAATGGTAATGGAATTCTTCAAGAATGAAACATTCCCACTTAACGCAAGCACCATAAATATTGCCCCAATGAAGGTAACAACACCCATAAGTGAAGCAAGTATTGCAATAATTATTCTTTTACTCATAGCTTACCTCACTAATCTTAGAATGACTTCCTTACATAAGACCATTCTATTTTGTCCAAATAATTCATCAAGCTTATCTAAAAGCTCCTTTGATTTTCTCTTTAAATATAAGGAATTTCCACCAACAAGCTTACGAAATACCTTTTTAGATAAAATATCATCTAAGGCATCAAGCTCATCTCCACCAGATGCAACATACAAAGATGTATATTCCTCAATTTGCTTATTAATACGGTTACCAAAGGATAGACGGAAGGTTTCCTGCATATATAAATCTAAGCGTTCAAGCTTATTCTTATATTTATATCTAAGCCTATATTCTGCCATAGCCTCCTTAGCCATCTTTAAGAAATCATAGGCATTCATACGAACATGTCTCCATGAATCTACTGTGAAGGCATCCGCCTTATGGTCTAAATTTAAGACCATGGCACGGTCATATACCTTATCGGATATTGCGAAGGTGGAATCATCATTATTCGCTGTACCAATAAACCAAATATTATCTGGTAATCTTAGCTGTCCATTTTTCATCTTCACTGGATCATGGATAGATGTCGATGAGATAATCTCTAAATATCTTGAGCTTGATGGAATTTCCATTAAGGATAGGAATTCTGCAAAATAATATTCTACTCTTGCGATATTAAGCTCATCTAAAATGGTAATAAACATATCATTTCTCCAGTTGGCCTCATAAATGGTTTCCAAAAACTGGGTTTCATTAAATCTTTTAGAGAATTCATTATAATAGCCAAGTAAATCGGTTCTTTCCTTCCACATTGGCTGAATTGGAATAATCGTTGAATCTCTTTCAATGAATTTACCAAATGCGTATGCAAGTGAGGTTTTACCTGTACCAGACATACCCTGTAATATTAAAATATGGGATACCGCAAGACCTGCGATAAATCTTCTTATATCCTCAATAGAATAATATAATCCAAGCTCGCCTGCAGAGAATTTTCTGAATTCATCACAGAATTCCTTCAAGCTAACCTTATCGTAGGGTAGTGGAGGATTCTTTTTCATTTCTAAATCAATTCTTTCAAGCTGAGGGAAGGCATGTGCTTGATCCTTACTTCTAACTCTTTTGTCCTTCATGAGTAAGCTTACAAGTACAACACCTGCTAAAAGACTTGTTAAAACAAGGGATAATATAAGCATTAAATATATGCCAACAGTACCCTCTAGGCTATAGCCATTCCCATAGAATAAAATTACACCAATCATTAATAATGCAATAATGAGAATTACTATACCGAAGGTAATAAATATCCAAGTTTTAAAGGATTTCATATTATCCCTTCTTTCTCTTAATTTCCTTTATAATCTCTTTTTTTGTTCTATTCCAAACTTCCTCATAATACCTTGTGAAGGCATTATATTCGTTTTCAAGCTCATCGAAGGCTTCCTTAGATACCTCTGCATCAATAGCCTTTAATTCTCCAGCCATAGCCTGTATTCCTTTGAATCTAGCTTCATTTAATCTTTTAAATTCTAATAATTCTTGAATTTCTTTATCCTTTTCTTCAAGCTTTAATTCGAATTCTCTTACAGCCTCGCTATTATTTTTTCTTAAGGAATCTAAATCTTCCTTTAATTTATCTATCTTAGCTAAAGCATTTTGTTTTTCTATCGTTATACTTACACATTCGTCACTCTTTTTCTTTAGTGAATCCCTGAGTTCAACAATT
>JAFPSY010000107.1:0-4665 GCA_017413585.1 Acholeplasmatales bacterium | reverse complement strand
GGAGTAGCAAAGATTTTTTCGTTGTTGCCACATACCTCTTTCGCAAGTCTTTTTGCAAGCTCTACATCAGCACCATAGCTTATAGACATAACAACATCAACTCTTCTTGTATCCTTTGCAGAGGCATTAACAATAACATTATTGGCTAAAGAGCCATTAGGAATCATAACAACACGATTGTCTGGAGTTGTAATATAGGTATAGAATAATTTAATATCCTCTACTGTACCAGATTCTCCATTCGATGTAATGAAATCACCTAGCTTAAATGGTCGCATTACTATAATAATTACACCACCAGCAAAATTGGATAATGTTCCTTGTAAGGCTAAGGAAATACCTGTACCTATAGCAAGTACTAATGCGGATAAGGATGCAGTTTCAATTCCAACATAGGCGATTAAACCAATCATTACAAGAATTTTAACTGCAATTCTACCAATATTCACTAATACCTTAGATAAGGTAGCATCTGCCTTTTTTCTTGCAAGACGTCTTGCAATTCTTTTAAATATAAAATTAATAAATTTAAATGAAACAAACCAAACAACTAACGCAATTAATAATCGAATACCCTGGTTCATAGACCAATCTAGGATTTTATTCCAAATATCTGCCCAGGTTATTTTAGATATCTCCTCAACAGCAGTAGCGGATGTAGATGTAGCTACAGCTTCTGTCGTTGTTTCTACTTCCGTTGTTGCCGCTTCAAAAAGCTTTATAAATAAAGGATTCAAAATAACAACCTCCTCATAAAAACGTACTATTGAATTATAACAACATTTCTAATAATTATCAAATACAAAACACTTTCAAATGTAACAAAGAAAAGAAAAAGGGGATTTTATCCCCCAAAAATTACTTAATGATAGTCTTTCCACCCATGTAAGGCTGTAATGCCTTAGGAATATTGATAGAGCCATCCTCATTGTAATTATTTTCAAGTACAGCAATTAATCCTCTTGGTGTAGCTAGTACTGTATTATTTAATGTATGAACTAAATAAGTACCATTCTCACCCTTTGTACGAATCTGTAATCTTCTTGCCTGTGCATCACCTAAGGTAGAGCAAGAGCCAACCTCAAAGTATTTTTTCTGTCTTGGAGACCAAGCCTCAACGTCACAGGATTTTACCTTTAAATCAGCTAAATCACCAGTACAGCACTCAAGTGTACGTACAGGTACATCTAGGCTTCTGAAGAATTCTACTGTATAGCTCCACATTTTATTGTACCATTCCATAGAATCCTCAGGCTTACAAATTACAATCATCTCTTGCTTTTCAAATTGATGTACACGGTAGATTCCTCTTTCCTCAATACCATGAGCACCAACCTCCTTACGGAAGCATGGAGAATAGCTTGTTAGTGTTAAAGGCAAATCAGATTCTTTAATGATTTGTCCTTTAAATCTACCAATCATAGAGTGCTCAGATGTACCGATTAGGTATAAATCCTCACCCTCAATCTTATACATCATATTTTCCATTTCAGCAAAGGACATAACACCATTTACAACATCAGAATGAATCATGAATGGTGGAATACAATAAGTAAAGCCCTTATCGATCATAAAATCTCTTGCATAGGATAGCATTGCAGAATGTAATCTTGCAATATCACCAACTAAATAATAGAATCCATTACCACTCGTTCTTCCTGCAGCATCCTTATCTAATCCATTGAATTTTTGAATGATATCTGCATGATATGGGATTTCATATGGTGGAACTACAGGCTCGCCATATTTTTGGTTTTCTACATTCATAGAATCATCCTTACCTACAGGTACAGATGGATCTACAATATTTGGAATGGCAAGCATTCTTTTCCTTAATTCTTCTTCTAATGTAGCAATTTCAGGATCAATTTCTGCAATTCTTTCATTGTTCTTAGAAACTAATGCCTTTATCTCATTAGCCTCTTCAATCTTCTTTTCTCTCATTAATTGACCGATTTGCTTAGACAATGTATTTCTTTGTGCCTTTAGGTTTTCACCTTCAACCTTAAGTGCACGAATTTTTGAATCAATATCAATTACTTCATCAACTAAAGGAAGCTTTTGATCTTGGAATTTTTTCTTAATATTTTCTTTTACAACTTCAGGATTTTCTCTAACAAATTTAATATCTAACATATTTCTCCTCTTTTCTCTAAAACGTATGTTTTAGATAAACTAGTGTAATTATATCACATAACTTTAAAATTTCAATAATTCGAAAAGAAAAGACTCCCAAGGGAGTCTAATCATTGCTTTTACAATGGCAAGTTTCATCATTATTACAATTGCAAGCTTTTTCTTTATCTAACTCTTTTTTAATGCTTTTAAACATTCTTTTTGCACCTGTAGTGCTTTTGCAGCAGGAGCATTCACCTGTAGGTAGCTTCTTGACTCTTTTATATACATATATTCCAATAATCAATAAAACAATACCTACAATTACAGATAATATAACAATATCTATTGGTTTCATGAATTCTTAAGTGCTGCCTTTGCATCTCTATATTTATTGAAATAGTGAATACCAAAGCCTAAGCCAACAAAGCCTAATGCCACAATAGCAATTGGCCACCACCATCTTAAGGATACAAATACAATTGCTGCAGTTAAATAGGATACGCCTAGCCAGAATAGAATTGTTGACCAGAATCTCTTCTTTTCAAGCTCACCCTTTGCTGTAGCAACAGCAGCGAAGCATGGGATTGTTGTCATATTAAATACGATATATGCAATTAATGCAGCCCAGCCACCGCTCTCTTGGATTCCTGTATTTTGAATCATCTTTACAGATGCATCAATTCCTTCCTCATCAGAAGAAACTACTAATAATTCCTCATATTCCTCTTTTGTTTGTGGTACAGATTCACTACATTGTGCTAATACAGAGAATGTTGCAATTACATTTTCCTTTGCAATTAAGCCTGTTACTGCAGATACACCAAATACCCAACCATTTTCATTTAAATTTTTACCAAATCCCAGTGGAGTAAAGATTGGCTGAATTAATTTGCCAATACCAGCTAAGATAGAATCTCCAGTATCTAAATAATCCTTATCTGTAACAATAGCTACATAATCGTTATATGCCTGCTCATAAATCTTTTCTGCAACAGTATCAAACTTAGCTTGAGTTTCTTCGTCTAATTCACCACTACCGTATACTTCGAAGAATGCTTCTGCTCCGCCTTCTTCAGCAAAGCCTGCGTCCTCGGTATCAAGCGCAGCAAGCTCATCCTTAAATGCTTGATCCTCAAGCATTGCATCATAGCTTTCTAATAATACATCATTTGGATTTGCTTGTTCAATATATCTCCAATCAAATGTGAAGGATTGTAAAACCCAAATAGCAACAGTAGATACTAAAATAATTGTAAATGCCTTATGGATATAATGCTTAAGCTTATCCCATAAATGAAGCATTAATGCCTTTCCTTGTGGCATATGATATGTAGGAAGCTCCATAATGAATGGAGCTAAAGGTCCACGCATTGAAGTATGTCTCATAATTAGTGCAGTTACAATCGCAACAACAACGCCAAGAACATACATACTAAATACAATTAGCCATACATGAGGGAAGCCAAATACCTGTGCAATACCACCTGCAATCGCAGTTAATATTGGAAGCTTAGCTCCGCATGAGAAGAATGGAATTACACGAATAGTTGCTGTTCTTTCTCTTTCCTCTGCAAGAGTTCTAGTGTTAATCATTGCAGGTACAGAGCAACCAAAGCCCATAATCATTGGCATGAAGGCTCTACCGGTCAAACCAAATCTTCTAAATATCTTATCTAGGATGAAGGCTACTCTAGCCATATATCCTGAATCCTCTAAAATAGAGAAGAATAGGAACAATAATAGAATTTGTGGTACAAAGGATAATACACTGAATATACCAGCAAATATACCATCACAAACAAGACCAGTTACCCAGCCTGAGGCTCCCATAGCATTAAAACCATTTCCTATAGCCCCACCTAATGCATCCGTCAAAGAGCCTACAAAATTAGCTAAAATAACACCTGGGGAATTAATTCCTGTTTCACTCCAGAATAATCCTTCAAACATTGTTCCTTGGAAGGATGGAGCAGTATTTAATGGTACCCAGAATAGATTCTCTGCGAAGGTTAATCTAAAGATTAATAATAGAACAACTAAGAAGATTGGAATACCTAACCATCTATTTGTTAAAATCTTATCGATTTTATCAGATAGGGTTAATTTATCCTTTTCTGCTACCTTACCCTTTTCCTTAACCTTTCCATAATGCTTAGAGATATAAGTATATCTATCGTCTGCAACTACAGCCTCTAAGTCATCCTCAAAGACATCATTCGTATAGGTCTTTTTAAATTCCTCAACAATTTTTACTAAATCTGGATGATTCTTGCATTCAATTTCATCATTTTCTACAAGCTTTACTGCATGGAATAATGGATGCTTAACCTCAAGGCCTACAAATGCAGCCTTACAATCCTGAATTAAATGCTTTAATGTACCACCCTCTAAAACAGTTTTACCAACTCTTGTTTTTAAGCTTTCATTATAAGCCTTATTCATTAATGTTTCGATGTTTGTTCCCTTCATTGCAGAAATAGCAACAACTGGAACACCAATTTCAGCCTCTAATGCTTCCACATTGATAATATCACCATTCTTTTCGAT
>JAFPSY010000106.1:0-7606 GCA_017413585.1 Acholeplasmatales bacterium | reverse complement strand
GGAATTTGAGGCTTTTCATATAAAAGCTTTCCAATTTCTTCCTTTATTGCATTACAAATATCCTCTTCATTTGCAATCTTTACCTCTGTTTTATTTGGGTGTACATTCACATCCACTAAAAGAGGATCAAGCTCAAAATACAAAATGACAATAGGGTATTTACCTATTGGTAAATAGGTAGAAAAAGCACTAATGGTAGCTTCTGTCATATTATAATTTTTAACAAATCTACCATTACAAATAATGGTAATCTCAAGCTTTGTTGAACGATATATTTGTGGCTTTACAACGATGAAATGGGCCTTATAGCCATCACGCGTAAAGCTCGTTTCTGTAACGCATCTTGCAGCATCCATTCCATAAAGCTCTGCAATTAAAGTTTTAGGGTTATCACTACCTGAGGTTTGGAATACAATCTTATCATCCGATAAAACAGTAAATCTCAAATCAGGATGAGCCATTGCGATTCTATCAATAAAATATAGAATGGAGGATAGCTCCTTTTTTCCACTTCTCATATATTTTAATCTTGCAGGAGTATTAAAGAATAAGCCTTTAACCGTTACGGTTGTACCCTTATTCGAATGGGTAATTCCCTCATCCTTTTTCATTCCTGCCTTATAGGTTACACTATAGCCTTCAATGCCATTTTGGCTTGAGGTAATATTCATCTCTGATACAGCTGCAATAGAGGCAATAGCCTCTCCTCTAAAGCCTAAGGTTAATATACGGAATAGGTCATATTCATTTTTGATTTTAGAGGTTGCATGAGGCATAAATGCCATTAATACATCATCCTTATCCATACCCTCTCCATCATCAGAGATACGGATTTCCTCTAAGCCACCATTTTTTAAATAAATTTTTATATCCGAAGCCTTCGCATCTATCGCGTTTTCTACTAATTCCTTAACGACAGAGGATGGTCTTTCAACCACCTCACCTGCCGCAATCATATTCGCAAGATGCGGACTCATTTTTAAAATCTTACCCATTAGCTCATCTCCTTTAATTCATAAAGGAGATTTAAAGCCTCAAGTGGAGTAAGCTTATTAATATCTACTTCGTCTAATCTATTTTTAATTTTAGAAGCAACGGATTCCTCCTTTACCTCTTCCTTTTCATCGTATGCATCAAAATTAAATAAATCTAGGGTGATTCCCTTATGAGAATTTGAATCCTCCTCTAAGACATTTAATATTTGCTTACTACGCTCTGTTAAGGATTTTGGTAATCCTGCTAAAGAGGCAACATTAATACCATAGGATTTATCCGTAGGTCCATCTAATACCTTATGTAAGAAGGCAACACCATTTTCGGTTTCCTTAGCCTCTACATGTACATTCTTTAATCTCTTTAATTTTTGATCTAGGCTAGTAAGCTCATGATAATGGGTAGAGAATAATGTAATACAGCCAACCTTTTCGTGTAAATATTCTAAGATAGCCTGAGCTATAGCCATACCATCAAAGGTTGCAGTACCTCTACCAATTTCATCAAATAAGACTAAAGAATTCTTAGTCGCATTTGAAATAGCATAATTTGCCTCTATCATTTCTACCATAAAGGTAGACTGGCCAGAAACCAAATCATCGGATGCACCAATTCTTGTAAATATCGAATCAAAAATCATTAAATCGGCTACCTTTGCAGGTACAAAGGAGCCCATTTGCGCCATAATGATAATGCATGCAAGCATTCTCATATAGGTGGATTTACCACTCATATTTGGTCCTGTAATTAAGATCATATTGTATTTGTTGATGACAACGTCATTAACGATATAATCCGTAGTCATAAGTGTCTCTAGGACAGGGTGCCTTCCATCAACTATATTCACAGAGCGGTTATCGTTAAATGTAGGTCTTACATAATTATATTTAATAGCTATATCGGATAATGCAGTATAGCAATCAATTTCAGAAATTAAATCTGCAAGCTTTTGTAAGGATTGTACATGCTTCGATGCTTCGCATCTTAATCTTGTAAATATTTCATATTCTAGGGATTCAATTTGATCCTTTGCACCTAATACCATTTGCTCATAATGCTTTAATTCAGGGGAAATGAATCTTTCAGAATTCACTAGGGTAGCTCTTCTTTCATATTGTGTATCACTAGGTAAATCCTTAATTGCTCCCTTAGATATCTCAATATAATAGCCTGTTACACGATTATAACCAACCTTTAGAGTTTTAATTCCTGTTTTCGCTCTTTGGTCTGCCTCATAATTCATAATCCAATCTCTACCATTTGTAGAGATTTCTCTCAATTCGTCTAAATCCTTATTGTAGCCTGGATTAATCATTCCACCCTCTTTAACAGAAAGTGGTGGATTTTCAACTAAAGCATCAAATAAAAGAGTATATAAATCTGTATGTGGATCAATTTCATCCGCTAAAGCCTTTATAGAATCCATATGCATTTCACATAGATTTTGCTTAACATTAGGAATATCCTTCAAGGATCTTCTTAGCCATACTAAATCCTTAGCATTCGCTGTACCTGAGGATATTCTTGTAATGATTCTTTCTAAATCGTAAACATTCTTGAAAGAAGCCTTTATATCTTCCTTTATTATATAATTCTCATTAAATGCACTAACAAAATCTAATCTTTGATTAATTTCTGCCTTATCAACTAATGGCTTATCAATCCATTTATGTAGCATTCTTGAGCCCATAGCGGTATTACATTTATCCATAAGCCAAAGTAGGGAACCACTCTTATTGCTTAATCTTAAGGTTTCTGTAATTTCAAGATTTCTCTTTGTAAATGCATCAATATGTAAATATTTTTCTGATACATAGGAATGGAATGGCTTTAAATAGGAAGGCTCCTGCTTTTGTGTTTCAATGATATAGCATATAAGCATTCCTACAACCATCTGATACATTGGATCGATTTCTTTAACAATATGTGTTAAGGAAGGTGGAATATCCATCTTATCCTCATAGGATAAGGCAAGCTCATTATTCTTAATAAAATCCTTTAAGCCTATATTATTAAAGGTATGATTTACAATGATTTCCTTTATTTTTAAGGATAGAATTTCATTTGCAAGTAAATCAAAGGATTTAAATGTAGCTACATATCCTTCACCTGTAGTAATATCACTATAGGCTAAAATATATTCTCTTTTTTGATAGCCTATAGCACCAATATAATTATTTTCCTTTTCTCTTAGGCCTGTACCAATGGTACCTGGAGTAATTAATCGTATTACGCCTCTTTTAACTAAGCCTGTTGCCTGCTTAGGGTCTTCGATTTGTTCTGCGATTGCAACCTTATAGCCTCTTGAAACAAGCTTTTCAATATATTGGTCTGCAGCATGGAAGGGAATACCACACATTGGTGCCCTTTCTTCTGTTCCTACATCCTTACCTGTTAGGGCAAGCTCAAGCTCACGAGACCCCGTATAGGCATCATCAAAAAACATTTCATAAAAGTCTCCAACTCTATAGAAAACAATTGCATCCTGATATTCCTTTTTAATTTCAAAATATTGCTCCATCATGGGAGAGTATTTTACTGCTTTTTCTGATTTAGCCTTAGCCATATAACTCACCTATTTCTACTTCATTTTATAAAACTAACATAAATAATAAAATTGCGACCATTGCTATAGCAGCAAGTCCAATGGATATAGATAATGCCACCATATGGCCTTTGCTATTAGCAAGTGCTTCAATTTTTCCTGTGCCATATTCAGGATTTTGGCCTACCTTATTGGTATCTATTTCAATCGTTGGCTCTTCAACCTCAACAACTTCCTTTGTTGGTATTTGAGCTAATGTTTCATTGATGATATCCTCTGCCATCAATTCCTCTTCAGCCTTCATAGCCAAAATAGCTTCCTCTTCAGCCTTTTGTTCCTGTTGCTTCTTTCCAATAAACTTCCATGGAGCAACCTCTTCAAGATTTTCTTTCTTCTCTTCGATTGCTTCCTCTACTGGCTCCTCTATCTTCTCTACAGGAGTCTCTTCTGCTTCCTCTTTCTTTGGCGCAGGAGCTGGCTCTTGGTAGGTATTTTCTTCTATTTCCTCCACCTTTTCCTCTGGCTTTTGGGATGCTTCCTTAATTACATCAGCCATTATAGAGGAATCCTCGTGATCTCCTGCATAATAAATAACTCTCTTTGGTTCACCATTACCAAAGGAATCAATCGCCTGTAAATCCACACGGAATTCAAGTGGCTCATATTTAGGGCTTGATTTGATTTCATCCATAGAGGTTGTAGGTATTTCACATAAGCCTAAGAAATAGAATAAATATGTAATCAATTCTGTTTTAGACATATTCGGCTGCATAGGAATACCGGTTCTTCTTGCGTAGGTAGATATTTGGGTAATATTCATTGCGTTTAAATCGGAGGCAACAACCTCAGAATAATTACCCTTTCTCTTTAAATAATCAAAAATAAACTCTAAATATTCTTCTCTTTTTAATCTTGTAGGTAGTGGTACACCATATTTACCAGCTAAATCAAATACATCCTGGTTCGATGCAGAATATTGTAAATTGTTTTTAAGTACATCAATATCCTGTCCATCAAAGGTATTTGGCTGTTCAAGACAAGCACCTGTAATGTAATTAAAATAATCAGGGAAGGAGCCTATCGATTGCTTATTTAGATTTTTTAAATACATTAATTCGCCATCATTTAAATTCAATTGCTGATAATTATCTATAATCAACGAAAAAAGATTCTTTCTATAGCTTATAAAATCCTCTTCCGTACATATCTTTTGAAATAGCATAAATAATTGCTGCTCGCTATAGCTTGCATAATATTGAAGCTTTATGAAGGCATCTTTTGGCATGGAGTTGGAATGTAAAAACTTAATTCTATTATTCAAAACAGATATTAAAGCCATACAATTAATTCTTCTTGGAAGCTGTGTTGTACGGTCAATCAAGAAATGATATACCTGTTCTCCAGATAAGCTTGATAGTTTGTTAATTAATGTATCAAGTTTACATACCTTTCCATATAAAATAATTTGATTTTTTGAATAATTTAGTTCCATAGTATAACCTCCAAAAAATGTCATAGTATATATTATTATATACTATTTAGCAAGCATTTCAAAGAAAAAAACAAATTCCTTAGAAAAAGAATAAAAGAGGTTTCAAAATGCAAAAAATGTGTTATAATAAATAAACAAGAGAAAACGTTTACAAAGTAAATAAGAAAGGAATTATACTTATGAAAAACATTCGAAACATTGTGATTTTAGGACACCTGCAGTCCGGTAAAACAACTCTTGCAGAAACTCTTTATGCAGCCGCAACAGGAAATGCGAAGGGTTCTGTCGATGCAGGTACTTCTATTTCTGATTACACACCAGAGGAAAAGAGTAGAAAATCAAGCGTGCATTCTGCAATTTTGCCACTTGAGTATAAGGGTACTAAGATCAACTTAATCGACTGCCCAGGTAGCGATGACTTTATTACAGATACTATTTCTGCAATAAGCGTTGTAAAGGGCGCTGTATTATTACTTGATGCATCTAAGGGTGTTGAAGTTGGTACAGTTAAGCATTGGAATTTCTTAAGAAAAAAGAATATTCCAACAATCATTTATGTGAACAAGATGGATAAGCCTGATGTTCATTTTGACAAGCTAATGGATGATATTAGAACAAAGCTTGGTAAGAATGCTATACCATTCTGCTATCCTATGGGACATAATGATGGATTTGATGGTTTTGTAAATTGTGTTACATTAACCGCAAGAAAATATAACGGCAAGGATTGTGAGGATGCTGAAATCTACCCTGACAAGAGAGCCGCAGTATTAGAGCTTCATAACCAAATGGTTGAGGCTGTTGCTGAAACAAGTGAGGAATTAATGGAAAAATTCTTTATGGGTGAGCAATTAACTCGTGAGGAAATTCAGGATGGCTTAAGAAAATCGGTTTTAGCTAGTGATTTAATTCCAGTTTTAGTTGGTTCTGCAATTAAGGGAATCGGTATTCACACATTGTTAGATATGATGATTGATTATCTACCAAACCCTCAGGATTTAAATCCAATTGAAGGTGTAGATATGAATGGTAATCCTGTAGAAAGAAAAACATTAGATGATGAGCCATTTAGTGCATTCGTATTCAAAACTATGGTAGACCCATATTTTGGTACAGCAAATGTATTTAAGGTAAATTCTGGTAAGATCAAGGTTGGAGATACAGTTCATGTATCTAAGCTAGATAAGGACATTCAGGTTTCACAGCTAAATGTCGTTACAGGTGCTAAGATGGCCTCTGTTAGTGAATTAACTGCTGGTGATATCGGATGTATCGTAAAGGCAGATGGCGTTGAAAATTCTATGACATTATCTGCTACCTCTTCTAAGATTGCCTACCCAGAAATTGAATATCCAACTGCCGTTTATTACAAGGCTCTTTTAACATCCTCTAAGAGTGATGAAGAAAAGCTTGGTAATGTATTAGCTAAGATTTGTCTTGAGGATAAATCCATTGAGGTTAAGCGTAATCCAGAAACGAACCAATTATTAATTGGTACCTTAGGTATATCCCACCTTTCTTATTTACTTGAAAGAATGAAAAATACATATAAGCTAAATTTAACTACAGAGGATTCTAAGATTGTTTATCGTGAAACAATCCGTGCTAGTGCAACTGGTAATGGTAGATACATTAAGCAGTCTGGTGGTTCTGGCTTCTATGGTGTTGTTGAAATGGAATTCAAGCCAGCACCAGAAAATACATTCACCGAAGAGGTATTCGGTGGTGCAGTACCAAAGAATTACTTCCCTGCAGTTGAAAAGGGCTTCTTCGAGGCTTGTGAAAAGGGTCTTCTTGCAGGATTCCCTGTCATTGGTGTTCATGCCATTCTAAAGGATGGTAAATACCACCCAGTAGACTCTAATGAATTAGCCTTCAAGATGGCAGCAATTCTAGCATTTAAGGATGCTTATATGAATTGTAAGCCAGTTATCCTAGAGCCAATCATCAAGATTACAGTAACTGTTGAAGCAGATATGGTAGGAGATATCATTTCTGACTTAAATCAGCGTAGAGCTAAGGTTACAGGTATGGATGTAAACTCTAGAGGTAATCAAAAGATTACAGCTTTAGTTCCTGAATCTGAGATTCAAGAATATACAAATGATTTAAAGAGCTTAACTCAGGGCTCTGGCTTCTTCGTTCGTGAATTCTCGAACTATGAGCCAATGCCTCAAGCTTTACAGGATAAGCTTCTTAAAACATTAGCTGAACAAAAGTAAAAATATAAAACTCCCAGGGTTGGGAGTTTTTTTAATCCTTTATCATCTGCCATTTTTCATAAAGTTTATCCAAAGAATAGCTTGCGTTTCTTGGAGATGTCGATGGTAGTAGTGTTGTCATAGCCTTTAAACTAGGGTATGCATGCATCAATAATTCATAGGCTTTATTGCCATTACAATATATATGCTTAATCTTAGATTCTTTTATTAAAGATGGAATATCGCTATAGCATACATCTTCTATGGTTTCATCACTAGATTTATATATTGTACAGGAATATACGCTATCATATAGAGCTATATGTAGCTTAAGTAATGTATTTCTTTTTTCTATATTCGTCATGAGAGTAAAAT
>JAFPSY010000105.1:0-8660 GCA_017413585.1 Acholeplasmatales bacterium | reverse complement strand
GTAATACGCATCGAAATCAGCGATTTCGATGGATTATGCATCTCGTTTCCTAAAACACATAAATCTGCATATCTGCCATTCTTGAATTAAATAACAAAAATTACTTTTATTATTGCCCCCCTTTAGCCCGTTCTACATTATGGTTTTTAATCAAGTATATTTTATTCTATCATCTAGTTATAAAAACCATTTACGATTTGAATTTTTTCTCCCTCCCTCCCTTCATACACGTGCATACGCGCATAATGCATGCATAGGAAATTCTTTAAAATTCTCTGTTCTTTTCATCTTTAATTGATCTCTATTTTAGATGTCAAAAGCTTGTTTTATTCTTTCTTAATCACCACGATTTTTCCTCTTATTTTTGGCATGAATCTCAAGATCCTCCCTAAAGCATTTTTCCCTATTAAGAGATTGGATTTTTCATTTTTCTTTTTTTGATTTCTTCACACCTTTCATTTTCCCTTTGGCTGATGCACCTAGGGTTCCAGCTATTTCTTATTTTGAATCTTCTATGTTTTGATTCTCAAAAATCTAAAATCTTCCTTTCACCTATTTCATACAAAAATCATCCAATTACGAAAGTCAAAATTGTTATTTTCATCATTTTTCACTCGTTTTCACTTCTTCTATACCTCTTTCATGCCGTTTTCACTATTTTTTCTGCCTTTATTTTGCGTTTTTTGATTTTTCCTAGATACTTTTAGGACTATATGTCTAAAAATCGATTTAAAGGCAAATTTTAAGGCATTTTTTCAATATAAAAAGAAAAAAACTCCCATTTTTTCAAATGAGAGTCAATTTTTTACTTTAATTCAGAAAGGAAGGATTTACCAATAACCTCTGGTGCTTTGACATTAAAGTTCTCAGCAATGGTTGCTCCAATGTCTGCGAATGATAATCTAGTACCTAAATTTCCGCCCTTTAATTTCTTGCCCCAAACTAAAATTGGAACATATTCTCTAGTGTGATCTGTACCACTCCAGGTTGGGTCATTTCCATGGTCTGCAGTAACCATAAGTAGGTCATCATCGTTTAATAAATCCATTAAAGTTTTTAAATCTGCATCAAATTCTTCGATTGCATCATGGTATCCCTTAGGGTCTCTTCTATGTCCATATAGGGCATCGAAATCAACCAAATTAGAGAATACTAAGCCTGTAAAATCATGCTTTGCAACACTGAACGCATGCTCCATACCATTATGGTTGGATAGATTCTTATAGGCCTCTGTGATGCCACAGCCATTGAAAATATCCTTAATCTTACCGATAGATACTACAGAATATCCCTTATCCTTAAGCTCATCTAGGGTAGTTCTTGAGGTAGGAGATAGGGCATAATCATGACGATTTGTAGTTCTCTTGAAGGTGTCCTTTGTCTCACCAAGGAATGGACGAGCGATAATTCTACCTACCATCCATTCAGGCTTCATACAAATTTCTCTTGCAATTTCGCAGCAGCGATATAGCTCATCAAGCCCAAAATGCTCCTCATGACAAGCAATTTGAAGTACGGAATCTGCAGATGTATAGACGATCATTGCACCCGTTTTAATATGCTCTTCACCTAATTCCTTTAAAATTTCAGTACCAGATGCTGCATAATTACCAATAACCTTATGACCAGTTTTTTCTTCTAGCTCATCAATTAATTCCTTTGGGAAGCCATTATCTGTGAAGGTCTTAAATGGATTTTCTGTTAAAATACCCATCATTTCCCAATGCCCTGTCATAGTATCCTTACCGTTAGATGCCTCATCCATCTTACCATAATAACCCTTAGGGTTATCTACTCTTTTAACACCTAAAATATCTGTAATATTTCCATAGCCCATAGACTCCATTACAGGTAGTTTAATGCCTCCTTCGTGCTCTGCGATATGAGCAATTGTATTTGCTCCCTCATCTCCAAATTCAGCACTTCTTGGTGCAGTTCCACAGCCTAGAGAATCTGCAACAATAACAAAAATTCTTTTAAACATCTTTATTACTCCTCCTTATGTTTATCCATTGCAAGTGGGTGGGAATGGTCATAAATTGCCTTAAGCTTCGATTTATCGATATGTGTATAAATCTGTGTAGTCGCAATATCCTCATGACCAAGTAACTCCTGTACTACCCTTAAATCTGTTCCACCCTCTAAAAGATGTGTAGCATAGGAGTGTCTTAATGTATGCGGAGAAATTTCCTTTGTTATTCCATTATCCTCCGCAAGCTTCTTAATAAATTTAAAAACCGATTGTCTAGATAGAGGCTTTTTTTGATAATTATAGAATAATAAATTCCCATTTTTAGGGGTTAAATCTAACCAGCCCTTATCTACATATCTTCTTACTGCAAGAATTGCCATTTCACCAACCGGAACCATTCTTTCCTTATTTCCTTTACCAATAATGACTAAATAGGCCTCCTTTAAATGGATATCTGTTATCTTTAAAGATAACAGCTCAGAAATTCTAAGCCCACATCCATATAAAAGCTCAATCATAGCCTTATTTCTTAAGGAAATAGGATCATCTCCATCAATGGAATTAATCATAGCCTCTACCTCATCTACAGTTAAAACTACAGGTAGTGCCTTATCCGTTTTTGGTGCATCGATCATCTCTGCAGGATTTTTAATATTATTTTCCTCAGAAAGATATTTATGGAAATCCTTAATCGCAATAATCTTTCTTGCGATAGATTGCTTCGATAAATTCTTTCTCTTTAACGAATCGATATATTTAATTATATCCTCTCTTTCGATTTGATCTACCTCATCGATATGCTCATATCGATGTAAAAACTCCGCATACTGATTTAAATCAGAAATATATGCTGAAATTGTATTTTTACTCTTACGCATACTTTGTAAATAGTAATCAAAATCGGAAATTTCATAAAATATAACTTCTTTTTCTTCTTTTTCCTTCATTTTTCCATCCTTTGAATTATTTCAAAACGTATATGTTTATTAAAACTAAATAATTTATTATTTTATACAAATATACAAATATAACAATATTAGATAATCTAATTATAATAACTAGATACGATTTGAAATTTTTATTTTTCAAAACGCAAACGTTTTTGCATATCGTTTTATATATTATTTAATATAATTACTTAAAATGTTTATTATTTCGTTATCTAATTTTATATACTAGATACATTTTGAAATTTTTTTAGACAAACTCTTCATAGACGATATTGGCTATAAAAAGCTTATCCTCTGGTATAAATAGCCTATCTCCTTCTATTTTTAAGAGTCCGCTATTGATGTGCTTAGACAAATCGAAATCGATTATTGGTGAAGAATGGTACTTCGATTCGTAATACGATAGGGATATTCCATCAAGCATTCTAAGCCCTAGCATCATGAATTCCTTTTTTTCTTCTTCTAGAGGGATTAATATTCTTTCTTCCTCAATACATTCAAGATACTTCTTTAGGTTTTTATAATTCGTATAGCGATAAGGCTTAATAAAGCCTGATGCGCCCATACCAATACCTACATATTCCATTTCCTTCCAATAAAGCTCATTATGAATGGATTCATAGCCATCTTTCGCATAATTCGATATCTCATAATGCTTATAGCCATGACTTCTTAAATCCTTGTTGATATAATCATACATATCTGCAATAAGATCATCATCTAATAGCTTTAATTCTCCTTTAGATAATAAATAGGAGAATATTGTTTTATCCTCAAGGATTAAGCTATAAAAGGAAACATGAGGTACATTTTCCTTATAAACATATTCAAGATCACTCTTTAGATTATCTAAAGTTTCCATTGGATAGCCAAAAATGAAGTCCAAATTGATATTTTGAATATGTTTATCCCTTAAAATAGCAATTGCTTTGGTAACATCCTCTATGTTATGTCCCCTACCTAAAAGCTTTAAGGAGGAATCTGTAGTCGATTCTACACCTAAGGATACTCTATTGATTCCATAATCCTTAAATATCTTTGCTTGTGATATAGTTATAAGCTCTGGATTGGCTTCTATCGTTACCTCTTTCGCATTCAAAAGATAAGGATGAATATGTTTGAATAAATCGATTAATAATTCATCCGGTAATACATTGGGTGTACCACCACCAATGTAGATTGTATCTATATTTACTAAATCTTCCTTTTTGGAATCCATTTCCTTTTTTATAGCCTCTATATAGATTTTATAATTCTTTTCATTAGAAACTAATTTAGGGAAATCACAATAGCTACATATTCTTTTACAAAATGGTATATGTATATATAAGCCACGCATAGAGCATTCTCCTTTTTAGATAGGAATATATTATAATCGAATTTCAAAGAAATTAAAATACCTTTTGGTTAACATAATAACATTATACCATAAAAAAATAGGAATCATGCCGCTGATTCCTATTTCTATAAATTTATTTACTTTTTAAATACAGAAATCTTATTCTTCTTAACAAATTTTATAAGAAGGATTAAGGATACTGTAAATATAGCTAAGAATAAAATCGATGTATATAAATACATATGATAATCCAAATATTTGAATTCCTTACTCTTTACCTGGCATTTAATTAATTCCTTAAAGAATACCTGGAAGGAATAGATTCCAACAATTCCAGAGCCAACGGATAAAGAGGCAAATAAAGCCAGATTTGTCTCCTTGTTTTCTTTTAATACCTTATATAATGCATATGCACCATAGGAGATTAATACAATACCTAAAATGATTCCCATTGCATAATTTTGGTTAAATGCAAAATCAGATTCATACATCGTGGTACCATCATATTTTTCATAGGAATATTCTCCAGATGCTTCAAAGCTCTTAATGAACAAAATTAAGAATACTATAAATGCACTAAGACCTAAAGCTAAGGATAGAGTAGAAATAATTAAGCTACGCTTGTTCAACTTCATTTTCCTTTTCCTCCTCAAAAGTCTCTACTTCCTTCTTATAATTTACATCAAGTAAGAATGGAGCAATTTTGGCAAGTAATACCATAATCGATGTACATAAAATGATATTAGGGAAGCTATATGTTCCATTATATACAAAGGAGAATAGCATAGAATCACTAGCAATTCCATAGAAGGAATCGGAAGTGTTCAACCAGAAATATCCTGCAGCGAAATGAGCTAAGAATTTTAATCCTCCACCAATGACTGTACCAACAATGATCCAAATTACCTTGTGTTTAAAATCTTTACCTTTTGCATATAATCTAGCAAATGCACCTGCAACGCCAACCAAGAAATAGGCTAAAACATAATCTAAGGAAATTTGAATGAATGGTGCCATAGCCTGCATAAATGCACTATCAAAGTTTTTACCTGTTACAGCATAAACTCCACCAGACATTTGAACAATACCAACAATTAAACCGCAGATTAATCCTGGTATTAATCCTCTTCTATAAGAAATTACAAAGATAGGCACCATGGCAATACCAATAGATCCTCCATTAGGCCAAATGCCTTTAAACCAAATACCTTGAAATAAATCAAGGACATAAGCGATTGCTGCAAATATTGCTATCTCAGCAAGCACTCTTACCGAAAACTTGTTTGTTTTCATTTTTTCCCTCCTCTAAAAAATAAAAAATGTCCACTAGGACATTGCTAAAAGGATAATAATAAGCATATTTAAAAAATACCTTCACATTATTCCCTACGCTAGCATTACCTAGATCAGGTCAAGGGTCGAATATAAATTCCTCTCAGCCAAAGGCTCCCCTCAATATGACAGCAAATATTATAAAACCATTTTGTTATTAATGCAAGAAAAAAGGGGAAAAATCCCCTTAATCTTATAAATCTAATACATAAATTGCAACATCCTTGCCACCAATACTACGAATTGGATGGTCTAAAGGAAGATCACATTCCTCAAGTAGCTTCATTCCAAGCATATTACAAGTAGATTTAATCTTTACATTATCCTTAGCACAGGTTACAGAAATATAACCCATATTATGATCCTTTGCTAGTAATAGCAATAATCTTGTTGCCTTAAATGCAAAATGTCTTCCCTGATATCTTGGCTCTATTTCACATAAAATATTTCCATAATAATATAATTCATCATTATGTCCTACTCTAAGCTCACAAGTACCAACCTTATCTCCATCACAATTTAAAATGTCAAAATAATAAACTGGTACTCCACCAAACTTTTCTACGGACTCAACTGCCTCACGAAGTCTTAATTCAACCTCGGCATTTTTTAAATATTTTGTATTCTTAAATTCCATAAACTTCTCCTTTGGCTTAATACATTCCGAGTGTTATTGTAGCATAACGAGAATACTTTTGCAAGCGTTTTCAAGTGAATATTGGTACTTCTATATATTTATATAGAATACTATTCAGCAATTAAATATAAATAAATTAGCTTTAATGTATTTTCAATACCTTTAATATGGGTTCTTTCCATACCATGGCTCGCAGATACGCCAGTACCAATTAAAGCACCCTTAAAATCTACACCCGCTCTAGAGGCAGCCCCAATATCACTTCCATAGAACGGGAAAATGTCAACCGTGTAATTTAAATTATTTTCCTTTGCAAGATGGATTAATCTTGAGGTTAATTCATAATCATATGGACCACCAGAATCCTTAGCACAAATGGAAACAGCTTCTTCGTTTCCAGCAAGATCAAGACCAACACAGCCCATATCTAGGGTAACAAATTCAGAAATTTCTTTATCTACCATAGATGCACCATGTCCTACCTCTTCATATACTACAAAATAAATCTTTGTATTATATTTGAATTTTAAATTATGGCTACTTGCATATTTTAATAGCATTAATAATATAGCGGCAGAGGCTTTATCATCTATGAATCTAGTCTTTAAAAAGCCTGAATCTGTAATTTCAAATTTAGGGTCGTAGCATACGATATCGCCATTTTCAATTCCAAGTGCTACTACATCCTCCTTAGAATGAACGAGCTCATCAATTCTAACCTCTAAATTATCGATATCTCTTGGCTTTGTATTCGCATCAGGATATACATGTGTTGCAGGAGATGTAGATAAAATAGTACCCTTATATATTTTTCCATCTCTTGTATAAATCTTACAATATTCACTATCTAGTGTTGGAGTAATAGGACCTCCAAGCTTCGTTAGGGCTAGGGTACCACTTGCTTTAATGCTTCTTACCATTAAGCCTAGGGTGTCGACATGGGCACTTGTGGCAACAACCTTTGAAGTATCAACACCATCGATAGATACCTCTAAAGCACCATTATTTAACACCTTTGTTTTATATCCAAAGGCATCAATTTTCTTCTTAATTAATTCAATTACATGATGTGTAAATCCTGTTGGAGAATCACATAAAAATACTTCTCTTGCAATTTCTTTAAAATAATCTAAATCAAATTCAATCATATTATTTATCCTCATCAGTAGATAAAATCGCTAAGAATGCCTCCTGTGGTACTTCTACTGTACCAATGGCCTTCATCTTCTTTTTACCTTCCTTTTGCTTCTCTAGAAGCTTCTTCTTTCTTGAAATATCTCCACCATAGCACTTAGCTAAAACATCCTTACGTAAGGCTTTAATATCACTTCTTGCAATAACCTTATGGTTGATTACAGCCTGAACAGGCACCTCAAATTGCTGACGTGGGATAATTTCTTTAAGCTTTTCAACTAAAATTCTACCTCTATCGTAGGCAAAATCCTTATGAACGATAATGGATAAGGCATCAATGACATCTCCATTGAGCATAACATCCATCTTTACAAGCTTAGATGCTTCATAATCTCCAAGCTCATAATCAAAGGAGGCATAGCCCTTTGTATAGCTTTTTAGCTTATCAAAGAAATCATATACAATTTCTAAAAGTGGCATATTATAATGAATGACCGCTCTTGTTTCTTCTACATATTGCATATCGATAAAGAAGCCACGCTTCTTTTGACATAAATCCATTACAGCGCCAATGTATTCTGTTGGAGTCATGATTGTAGCTTTAACAAATGGTTCTTCAATGCGGTCTAATTTGGACGCCTCAGGAAGCTCAGATGGATTATCGATAGATACCATAGATCCATCGGTTAAATATACATGATAATTTACAGATGGAGCTGTTGCGATTAAATCTATACCAAATTCTCTTGAAATTCTTTCCTTTACGATATCCATATGAAGTAATCCTAGGAAGCCTGTTCTAAAGCCAAAGCCTAAGGCTTGAGAGGTTTCAGGCTCATAAACTAAGGATGCATCTGATAATTTCATTTTATCTAAGGCATCATGTAAATCCTGGTATTGCTTTGAATCAATGGGGTATAGTCCACAGAATACCATAGGATTCATCTGCTTATAGCCTGGTAGGGCAACACTTGCAGGATTATCACATACAGTAACGGTATCACCTACATGAACCAAATTGATATCCTTAATAGATGCGGTTAGATATCCAACATCACCAGCCATTAAATAGTCTCTTGGAGATTCCTTTGGTGTTCTAACACCAAGCTCAACTACCGTATATTCCGCACCAGTTGCCATAAACCTTATCTTATCGCCACGCTTAATAATTCCCTCTTTTACGCAAACTAAGACAACTACTCCTCTATAGGAATCAAAGGCACTATCAAAGATTAAAGCCTTTGTTGGAGCTAAAATATCTCCACTTGGGGCTGCAACATAGCTTACGACCTGCTC
>JAFPSY010000104.1:0-4009 GCA_017413585.1 Acholeplasmatales bacterium | reverse complement strand
GATAAGAGAATAGAAAAGGAATTAAAGAAAAATGGAGTTGAAGCTAAGGTTTATACAGTATTTCCTTTCTTGATTTCAGATAAAATAGAGAATTTTGATGCATTATGGAATAAGAAGGAATTAGGTAGAAATACAGAGATATTTATTTTATGTGATTCTATGCCAACGGAAGATGAGATGAATGCTTCATTGAATAAGATTACAGAGGGATTTAAAAAATTAGGCTTTAATACTAATGGTATCCTTTATTATTTGTTTGATTTAGAGAATAAGGATATGGATAATATTTCCTTAGATTCCTATGTAAAGGATAGAGAAAATCAAAAAAATTACGTTTCTTTAGTGTTTCGTATAATGTAGGAGAGTTATATGGCATTATTTAAGGTTGATGAATTATTACTTATTGAAAATTTAACATATTTTGAGGAAACCTATCCCTTTACTGGAATATTAAATGCGAAGGGAAGCCGTGTATCTGATTATTTAAATGCTATCGATATGGATAAGATCGATATGGAATTGGAATATGCTACCTATATGAATGGCTTTGATTTTAAGAATTTAGTCTTGGCCATGAAAAGGCATAAGAATATTTTAGATTTAGTTATTCTAGATACCCATATGGATACAGCCTATGGTGGTGGAGGTGGAGTTTCTGCCCTATTTTTGAATGAGAAGACAAAGGAAGCGGTAGTTGCCTTCCGTGGTACAGCGTTAAATGAGTGGACGGATGATTTTGTTGCCTCAAACCAAATTGATTCACTTCAGCAGATTAATGCACTGGAGTGGTATAAGCAAATTTATGATAAATATAAATTAGGAGAATATACCATTACCATTATCGGTCACTCTAAGGGTGGTAATAAAGCAAAATATATTACGATTTTAAATGATACCGTAGACCGCTGTGTTTCCTTTGATGGACAGGGCTTTAGTGATGTATTTATTGCACATTATAAGGATAGAATCCTAAAGAGACAGGATATTATCGAAAACCATAATGTCGATTATGATTATGTAAATATTTTATTAAATGATATCGGTAAAAGAATTTATTACCATGGATATGATTATGGTAAGGGTGGATTTGCAGAGGCACATTGTCCAAATACCTTCTTTGATTTCCAAGAGGATGGTAAATACAATATGCGAATTAATAGTGCAGGTCAGGCACCAGAGATGCAGATTTTAGATCAATTTATTAATTCGATGTCTAGAAGTGATGTATCGAATGAGGAGCGAAATGAAACTGCTCAATTAGTTGGTATATTAGTAGAAAAGGCCTTTTCTATTGGATCCTCTGAAGAAAATACCGTATCCGATTATATTTCCTTTGTTTGTGATTTAATCAAGGATGAAAAATATTCGAATAATACAGCATTTTTACTTGCCTTTATTATCAGGTTCTCTATGGAAAATCAAGCCTTCTTGCCTGCCCTAAAGGGTATTATGAAGCATTTTGGCATGGATGATTTTTCCAATATGATTGATATGATGGCAGAAATTATTCAATCGAAAAAGTTAGATCGTATTGTTAATTTATCGAACTTTTTAGCATTGCATGTATCTGCCATAACAACTAAGATTATACAGTCTGTTGCGAAAAAGAAATTTAATATTGAGCTTTCTAAGGAGCAGGTTAAGGGCTTATTAGTTATTGTATCTATGACAAAGGAAGCCTTAAAGACTTTAAAGCTGAATATGGATGGATCGGATATTACTTTAGAAAAGGAAATTGTAGAGGAAGCAGAATATAGTCTTCCTGAGGAATTAAATATTGTTGTACTTTGTGGTGGATTATCTACACAAAGAAATATTTCCTTTAAGAGTGGATATCAAATAAAGGAATGCTTAAAGGAATTAAATTATAATGTCATTCTACTTGATTCCTTTATGGGATATCATAATGAAGAAGAGGTTATTGATAATCCATTTGAGGACCCAGAAAAATATTCACTAGAGGAAATGGATACCTCAAGTGAGATTGCGGATTTATGGGCAGTAAAAAAGAGAAGAAGAGATAAGAGCAATTCTTATTTTGGACCAAATGTACTTCAAATCTGTAAAAAGGCAGATTTAGTATTTATAGCATTACTTGGTGGAGATGCCGAAAATGGTAAGCTTCAGGCTACCTTTGATTTACTTGGTATTGATTATACAGGCTGTGATTATTTTTCTAGTGCTGTTTCTACCAATAAATTCGTTGCGAAAAAGATTTTAAGTGATAATGGTATTCCTGTACCAAAGGGCTATTTAATCAAAAAGGATGATAAGATAGTAACCCCAGAGGAAAAGAATTTCCACTACCCTGTCGTTGTAAAGCCATGTAATGGTGGTATAGGGCTTGGTATTAGTGTTGCCATTAACCAGCAAGCCTTTAAAAAGGCTGTTAAGGAATCCTTTAGATGGGATAGTGAGGTATTAGTAGAGGAATATATTGTAGGTAGACAATTTAGTGTTTCTACATTCAATGGTGTTGCCTTACCTATTTTAGAGAATGCAGCCTTAAATACCTTAGATAAGGATTCAGATTTAAGCTTAGATGGTAAGGAAGTTTTAAGATTTAATAAGAAATTCTCAGACCGCTTTATTAAAGAATTATCCAAACAAGCGGAAAAGGCAGCAAAGGCCTTGGGTATGAAGGAATATTCTATGGCAGATTTCATCATTAAAAATGATGGAACCTACGCATGTATTGAGGTGGATTCACTTCCTGAATTCAATTTAGAATCTAGATTTGTTTCCTCTGCAAATGAGGCAGGCATTTCTTTAAAGATTTTATGTAATAAAATAATAGAGCTTGCATTAAGCGATAAGAAGTAGGAGGCTTGTATGGGTGAAGGTAAAGCATATGAATGCTTAGATAACGAAGAGGTCATTAAGGATTTAAATACAAATCTAGAGACTGGATTAAGCGAGGCCGAGGCCGAAAAAAGATTAAATGAATATGGAGAAAATGTTTTAAAGGAAAAGAAGAAGGATGGTCCTTTTAAAATCTTTTTATCTCAGCTCATGGATCCTATGATTTATGTATTATTTGCAGCCATTGCTGTAACAATTGGTGTTTCTATTTATGAAACTGTAAAGGTTATAAAGGATGGAGGAGCCTTTGATTTCTTCTCTACAGGAGATTGGCCTGATGTTATCATCATTTTAGTTGTTATTTTGATGAACGCATTTATAGGCACGATTCAAGAGCTTAAGGCTCAAACCTCACTAGAGGCCTTAAAGAAAATGTCTAGCCCTGAATCTACGGTTATAAGAGATGGTAAAAGATTTAAGGTTAAATCCTCCAATTTAGTGCCTGGTGATGTAGTCGTTATTGAAGAAGGCGATACCATAGGTGCTGATTTAAGATTGATTGAGGCTGTAAATTTAAAGGTTAATGAATCCTCACTAACGGGTGAATCTGTACCTGTTGAAAAGGATTCTAACGTTGTATTTACAGATAAGGTTGCCCTAGGAGATAAGGTAAATTCCTGCTTTATGTCTACAACCGTAGCCTATGGTAGAGGTATTGGTGTAGTTGCAAGAACCGGAATGAATACAGAAATTGGTAAGATTGCTGAAGGCTTAAGTGGGGAAGCGGAAGAGATGACTCCACTACAGAAGGTTTTAGCAAATCTATCCAAGATTTTAGGCTTAATTACCTTAGCTGTTGTTGCGTTAGTTTTAATTGTTGAAATCATTTGGATTTTTGTTGATGGTAAGGGTAGTCTAGTTGAGGCATATATCGAGGCTGTATTATCTGCAATTTCCTTAGCGGTAGCTGCAATTCCTGAAGGACTTGCTGCAGTAGTTACTATTGTATTATCCTTAGGCGTTCAAAGAATGGTTAAGGCCAACACGATTGTAAGAAAGCTACCTTCCGTTGAAACCTTAGGTAGTGTTAGTGTTGTATGTAGTGATAAAACAGGTACATTAACACAAAATAAGATGACCGTACTTGAGGCTTATGTTCCTGGAAAATTATATGTTAGAGACGATTTTAAGGAAGGTCATACAGACT
>JAFPSY010000103.1:0-2092 GCA_017413585.1 Acholeplasmatales bacterium | reverse complement strand
ACATTCATCCTTTACCCTTGCGGATCCTGGCATACCCTTTAAATACCAAGCCACATGGCTTCTCATTTCAAGCATCGCAAGATGCTCTCCCTTAAGCTCTAATAATAAATGATAATGCTTTACGATTGTATCATATAATTCCTCATGGGTTGGTCTTGATGGAATATCATTTCCATCTAATGCGGCCTTTATTTCTCTAAATAGGAAGGGGTTACCTAAGGCTCCTCTTGCGATAGCTATCGCATCGCAACCTGTATATTCAAGCATTTTTCTTGCAGATTCAATATCTACAATATCTCCATTGCCAACTACAGGAATAGATACTGCCTCTTTAACCTTTTTAATCCATTCCCAATCCGCCTTGCCAGAATACATTTGGGCTCTCGTTCTTGCGTGAAGTGTAATTGCAGAGGCACCTGCCTTTTCACAGAGCTTTGCAATTTCTACACAGTTTATATGATCACTATCCCAGCCAAGTCTAATTTTAACCGTAACTGGCTTAGATACTGCCTCTACTACAGATTTCACAATTTCATAGACCTTATTTGGTTCTTGAAGCAAGGATGCACCAGCACCACTCTTCTTTGCTACCTTATTTACAGGGCATCCCATATTAATATCAATAATATCTGCATCACTCTTTAAATCGATAAATTTTGCAGCATTGACTAAGGATTCTATATCTGCCCCAAAGATTTGCATAGATATGGGATGCTCAATAGGATTTACCTTTGTCATTTTTATTGTTTTTACATTTTTAAAGCCAATGGCCTTATCTGATACCATTTCTGCCATCACAAGCCCACAGCCCATTTCCTTACAAATGATGCGGAAGGCCTCATTTGTATTTCCTGCCATAGGGGCTAGTACTAATTGATTTGGTATAACAATATCTCTAATCTTCCATTCCATTGATTTCACCTAAAATCTTTTCAAGCTGTTCTGTTGGAAGTCCAATAATATTATTTAATGAACCCTCATAATGATCAATTAAATTTCTACCTAAGCCCTGAATGGCATAGGCACCTGCCTTGCCAAAGCATTCCTTAGTAGCAATATAATCATAAATCTCTTTATCGCTTAAGTCTTTAAAATATACATCCGATACTTCAGTTAGATTATATACATAATCCTTATATATAACAGCAAGGCCGCTCATTACCTCATGCTTCTTACCAGATAATGTCTTTAGCATATGGTATGCATCAAGCTCATTTTTTGGCTTTCCATAGATTTTTCCATCTAAGACAACAATTGTATCACAGCCAATTAAAATAGATCCATAATCCTCTTCTTTGTTGATCGATGCCTTCTTTAATCCAAGCTGCTTTACATTTTCGTATGGAGTTTTATTTTTATCCATTGTCTCATCACAATCATAAACCTTAACTGTAAAATCATATCCCATTTTAGATAATAGCTCTTTTCTTCTTGGAGATTGACTTTTTAAAATAATACTTTTCATAATTCTACCTCATTTTTACTTAAGCATTTAAATTATATAAGTAATTTCAAATTTGTAAAGAGAAAATGAAAAGCTTAATGGTTAAACCCCATTAAGCATTCAAAATTAATTTTGTGTAGAGCCACAATTTGGGCAAACAAAAGCATCATCATCTAAGGTAGTGCCACAGAATATGCATTTCTTATAAACCTTATGCTTGTTGTATGCATTTTCGCTTTCTGCCTTCTTAGTGCCTAAGTAAGTACCCTCCATTTGAGCCTTTGCTTGTGCTTCTGCATATTCGATGTCTCTATCATCGATAACGCCATCCTTATTGGCATCTCCAACCTCTCTAAGCCTTTCTTGGTGTCTTTTTATTCCTTGGATAGAGGTTACTACAGTAATTAAACCAATACCACCAAAGATAACTAAGAATATTACAGCTATTACATTCGATGATGGTGAAAAATCATAAATACTAGGGCTTAATAAGCTTACATAAATATCATATTTCTCACCCTCATGAATGGTAAACTCATGATTAATATCTAAATCATCATCGCCTGTACCATGATATACCCTTCCTCTAGCATAATATTCAAAATCATAGGCCTCATAGGTAGAAGAATAATCATGTGCCTTCCATGT
>JAFPSY010000102.1:0-6625 GCA_017413585.1 Acholeplasmatales bacterium | reverse complement strand
GTAAGCCAGAATATGTAATGAATTTTATGAAATTTATTGCAAAGGAATTAAGAGAATATATGGCTCTTTTAGGCTTTAGAACCATTGATGAAATGGTTGGACATACAGAATTACTTGCACTAAAGGATGAATTTAAAAATAGAATTGACCCAAGAAAGATGCTATTTAATAGAGATGTTGTCAATAAAGAGAGTATTTTTAAAGCATATAAGGCCAATGATTTATCGAATACTATAGATTATAGAGTTTTACTTCCTTTATGTAAGGATTCTATATTAGGTGGCTTAAGTAAAAGAATTGATATTGAAATTTCGAATGTCAATCGTTCCTTTGGTACTATGCTTTCGAATGAAATTACAAAAATTCATAAGGATCAAGGCCTAAAGGATAATTCTATTATCATTAATGCTTACGGAAATGCTGGTAATTCCTTTGGGTGTTTATTGACTAAGGGTGTTACTATCCATGTTTATGGTGATGCAAATGATTATTTTGGTAAATCCTTATGCGGTGGTATTTTATCTGTAATTCCAATGCCAACCGCAAGCTTTAAGCCAGAAGAGAATATAATTTGCGGAAATGTAGCCTTATATGGTGCAACCTCTGGTGAGTGCTATTTCGAGGGTATTGCTGGTGAAAGATTTGCTGTAAGAAACTCTGGTGCTACTGTAGTTTCCCTAGGCTGTGGACAGCATGGGTGCGAATATATGACTGGAGGTACTGCAGTAATATTAGGCCAAATTGGTAGAAATTTTGCTGCAGGTATGAGCGGTGGAGTTGCCTATATTTATGGATTAAGCAATAAAAAATATATTAATCAAGAATTGGTTTCTATATTAGAATTAAATGATTCTGATGAATTAAAGCTAAAGGAAATACTAAAGAATCATATCCTTCATACAAATTCAAAATATGTAGATGGAATATTGAAGAATTTTAATAGGAAGGACTTCATTAAGGTGTTACCTAACGATTATGCAAAAATAATGGAATTTATAGAACTTGCAAAAAAGAATGGATCTTTAAACCCAGAGCTTGATGCATTTAATAAATTTATGGAGGTGAGATAATGGGAAAACCTACGGGCTTTATGGAATATAATCGATTAAATAAAAAGGAATATGAGGTTTTAGATAGAATTAAGAATTTTAATGATTTTCATATCCCATTTGATTTAAAAACACAAAAAGAGCAAGCCTCTCGCTGCATGAATTGTGGAGTTCCCTTTTGTCAATCCGCTATGAAGGTAAATAATAGAAATGTTGGATGCCCTCTAGCCAATTTAATTCCAGAATGGAATCATTTAATCTATTTAGGATTATATGAAGAGGCATATAAAAGATTAGAAATGACAGCTCCATTTCCAGAATTTACTGGAAATGTCTGCCCTGCCCTTTGTGAGGCCTGCTGCTCATGCTCTATACATGATGAGGCAGTAGGTGTTAAGGCGAACGAACTATTCTTAATTGAGGAAGCATTCAAAAATGGTTGGATTAAGCCAAAGAAGGATATCAAAAGATGTGGCAAAAAGATTGCAGTTATAGGATCAGGCCCATCGGGATTATCCTTAGCAAAAAGATTAAATGATTTTGGCTTTACCGTAACAGTATATGAAAAAAACGATCGATTTGGTGGATTATTGATGTATGGTATTCCGAATATGAAGCTTGAAAAGCATATTATTGATAGAAGAATCCATTTATTGATGGAGGAAGGCATTGTATTCATAAAAAATACTAAAATAGGTCAAGATATAACCATAGATAAATTAAAGGAAAGCTATGATGATATCGTATTTGCTTGTGGAACGCAGGAGGCTAGAGGTCTATCCTGCACAGGAAGTGATGCAAAAGGCATTCTTTATGCAGTTGACTTTTTAAAGGAAACAACAAAAAATCTATTAGATGATAAGGAATTTACATATGATTTAAAGGGTAAAAACGTCATCATTGTTGGTGGAGGCGATACAGCAAATGATTGCTGCGGTACTGCAGTAAGAGAAAATGCGAAATCGGTAATAGAATTAGAAATCACGAAAGAACCACCAATGGAAAACACACTTCCTTGGCCAAATTACCCAAATAAAAAGAAAACAGACTATGGTGTTTTTGAATGTAATCAGGTATATGGTAAGGATATAAGAAGATATGAAACCACGATTGATGAGGTTATTAAGGATTCTTCTAACCATATCATTGGAGTAAACATTAAAAAAGTTGAATTTAATCAAGGAAAAATCATAGACATTCCAAATACTAAGGAATATTTAGAATGTGATTATTTAATTATTGCCATGGGCTTTTTAGGTACAAGCGATGATGATGCTACTTGCTATCAAATGAAGGTGAATCGAAATAGAATTCCATTAAAGGATTTCAATTATGATGATCATATCTATGTTTGTGGTGATATGAAAAATGGTCAATCCTTAGTCGTTCAAGCCATAAAGGATGGAATGGATTGCGCAAATAAAATAATAGAAAAGTATAGGTAATGATTATGGAAAAGAAGCCATTTGTAACAAAGGAGCTTATAGAAGAAATAGTTAAAAAATACCCTACACCCTTTCATATTTATGACGAAAAGGGAATAAGAGAAAATGCGAGGAGGCTAAAAAAGGCATTCGCATGGAATAAAGGGTTTAAGGAATATTTTGCAGTAAAGGCAACACCGAATCCATATATTTTAAAAATATTAAAGGAAGAAGGCTGTGGAGTCGATTGCTCATCCTTAACCGAATTAATGCTATCGGATATTGTAGGCTTTAAGGGAGATGAGATTATGTTCTCATCAAATGTAACTCCAAAGGAGGATTTTAAGCTTGCAAGAGAATTAAATGCATATATAAACTTTGATGATATTACGCATATAGATTATTTTAAGGAAATTGCACCTTTTTCAGAAACTATGTGTCTAAGATATAACCCAGGAGGAGATTTCACCTTAAATAATGAAATCATGGATACTCCTAAGGATGCCAAATATGGCCTTACAAAGCCGCAAATGAAGGAAGCTATTTTAAAGCTAAAATCCTATGGAGTTAAGCATTTTGGTATTCATTCCTTTTTAGCTTCAAACACAAAGGATAATGGATATTATCCAAAGCTTGCTTCTATATTATTTCAATTAGCTGTTGAATTAAAGAAGGAATGCGATTGTCATATTGCCTTCATTAATCTAAGCGGTGGAGTTGGAGTAGATTATAAGATAGAAGAGCCTAAGAATGATATTGAAATCATTGGGAGGGGTGTAGAAGAAGCTTATAAAGAAATCTTAGTACCAAATGGAATGGATGATGTAAAAATCTTCACAGAGCTTGGAAGATTTATGCTTGCACCCTATGGCCATTTAGTTGCTAAGGCCATTCACGAAAAGCATATTTATAAGGAATATATAGGGCTTGATGCTTGTGCAGCAAATCTAATGAGGCCAGCTATCTATGGTGCATATCACCATATTACGGTTTTAGGTAAAGAAAACGAAAAGAAGGATCATATGTATGATATTACTGGTGGTTTATGTGAAAACAATGATAAATTTGCCATTGATCGATTACTACCTAAAATAGATATTGGGGATTATCTTGTTATTCATGATACAGGTGCTCATGGCTTTTCTATGGGGTATAACTATAATGGAAAATTAAGATCGGCTGAGCTTTTACTTAAGGAAGATCATACAGTAAAATTAATAAGAAGAAAAGAAGAGCCAAAGGATTATTTTGCAACACTAGATTTAGCTGCATTTAAGCAGGAATAATGGATAAGGTACTGGATGGTGGAAAATCTTAATATTATCCATTTCAGGTATATTCTTTTTGTTTCGTGCACTGGGTGTATTATTTGCAAGATCAAATCGTAAATTTAATAAAAAAATATGGCCTTTGGATTTAAAATTCAAAGGCCTTTGTTTTCTCTATTTTTTTAAATTTTCTGTATAATATCTTTTAATTGCATTCCAAGAAGCATCGGATAGGTCATGCTCTAATCTACATGCATCATTCTCCGCATTTTCACTATCTACACCAAGCTTTTCTAATATATGCGTCAATATTTTATGACGTTCATAAATCTTATTTGCTACATTCATTCCCAGCTCAGTTAAATGTAGATGGTTATTCTCGTCTATAGTTATATATCCGCTTTCTCTTAATTTTTTAAGTGCGATGGATACACTAGGCTTAGAAAAGCCAAGCTCATTTACTACATCAATCGCATGGACCTCGGGCTTTCTTTCAGAAACCATTAAAATTGCTTCAAGATAATCTTCTCCAGATTCGAATAGTGCCATAATATCGCCCTCCCTAAATTATTGTTATATCAATTATACCAAAAGTATGCTTTAAAATAAAGAACAGGACTCTATTTTTTATTTTTTGTGATTTTTTACTATTTTAATAACAATTTTTATAAAAGTGATTTCATAAGCATTCAATTTTTTAAAAAACATGGTATAATAAACGAGTTGACACAAAAAGGAGACATGAATATGACACTGAGCGATTATTTGTATAAATTTGAAGGGAACAACGTATTAAAGCTATATTTAGATAATGCAATGAAATCACCAGAAATGTATGTTGAGGTAAAGAAGAAAATATCTGGATATGAATTCATACCTACCCAATTATTTTTGGATGCAGCCGGAGGAGTTAAATCGGCAAGCTTAGAGATTTCTATGGATTATAGTATCATTAAAGGCTATTGTGGTTGTGTTCAATTCTATAAGAATAATATTTGTATTCATGAGGTAGCTTTATATGCTATTGGATTATATATTATTGATCCTGATTATTATGAGGACGAAATTGATAGACTAGAGCAGAAGAAGCTTGAGGTTAAGCATAATGGTATTATGGAGCTTTTATCGAATTCACTTAAGAGTGTAAATACCTACTTTGGCTCTGTGAGATTAGTTCCTGTAATTGAAGAGGGGGAAAAGGATTATTTACTTTCTGTTAAGATAGGCTATGATAAGGATTATGTAGTAAAGGATATTGCCCAGTTTATTCAATTGACAGAAAAGGGAGAATTTTATTCCTATGGACAAAGATTAGAATTCTATCATTCCTATGAATCCTTAGATTCTGTTTCAAAGGATTTTTATTCCTTCTTAAGAAATATAGTAAATGGAGAAGGAATTAAATCGATTGAGATTCGTAAATCTCAATTATTAAAAATACTAGAAATCTATGCTGGAAATAGCTTATATTTCAAGACCATTAGTGAGGAAAAGGCTACACTAAGACAGGTAAATCGAGTAACGGATGTTGAAATTGCGCTCGATGCGAATTATTTAAAGATTGTACCACCAATGGATTCCTCCTTGCTCGTTAGTGGTGTAAATCATGCTTATTTTATGAATAATGAATTCATCTTTACCTATACCTATAAATCTCGTATGGAGGCTAAGCTTTTCGATGGATTATATAAGGTAGATGGTGCTTTAATTATTGATGTAAATTCAGAATCCTTTATTTCCAATTTATTACCACTAATTAAAAATAATATTACGATTGATAATGAATTCTATGAGAAATACCCAGTGCCTGATATTAAAATAAATTCTTATTTTACTTATTTAGATAATAAGGTCATTTTAAAGCCAAAGATTGCATGTAAGGAAATTGATAGAAATAGTCCATACATCAAGCAGCTTTTGGATGGTTATTTAACTACAGTAGTGAATTATGGATTAATTAAGGAAAATAAGGCTTATGTTTTATCCTCTATTGAGGATCAATATAAATTCTTAACGAGTGATTTATCACCAATTAAAGCCTTTGGTGAGGTATTTTTCGATGAGGAAATGAAAACTCTTAAGGCGAAGAAAACGAAAAGAACTGCAATCTCTGTTTCCTATGATGTTGGATTACTTGATTTCAAATTTGAAAATGAGGATTTAACACCTGAGGAGCTTCAGGCATTATTAAAGGCTTATCATCAAAAGAAGAAATTTATTAAGCTTAAGGATAATACTATTTTAGAGATTACAGAAGAGGCTACGAAGGAAATCGATGATTTCTTAGAGGATTTCAATATTTCTATTAATGAATTATCTAAGCCTGTAAGAAAGCCTTTAAATTATTTATTAAAGCTTGTATCTGGTCAGGATACCAACCTATCTATGGATGATGAGGTTGTTAAGATGATTAAAAAGCTTCAGAATTATAAGAAGGCAAATTATGATTTAAATGAGAATATAAAGAAGGATTTAAGAGAATACCAAATGGATGCCTTCAAATGGCTAAAAACACTATCTAGCTTCAATTTTGGTGGTATTTTAGCAGACGATATGGGTCTTGGTAAAACTCTTGAGGTTATTAGCTTCCTATCGAGCGATAAGCTAAATAAGCCAAGCTTAATTGTATGTCCAATGTCTTTAGTTTATAACTGGGAAAACGAATGTGATAAGTGGCATTTAGATTGTCCTTATTCCTTAATTTTAGGCTCCCAGGAGGAAAGAGAAAATCTTATTAAATCTATAGATCAAAACAAGAGAGCCCTATATATTACATCCTATGATTCCTTAAGAAGAGATGTATCCTTATATCAGGTAGAATTCCGTTTTGTTATTGCCGATGAGGCACAATTCATTAAAAATCAATTTGCACAAAAGAGCGAAG
>JAFPSY010000101.1:0-4695 GCA_017413585.1 Acholeplasmatales bacterium | reverse complement strand
CAAATGTATATTTACCATCAACTTTAAAGAAAGTAGGGAATGTTAGATTCCAACCTGGAGATGTATACTATCCTTTTAGTATAAGCAGTTTTAAAAAACAATTCTCTATTTTATTTGAATCTTATAGCCATAAATCAAATACCACAGTGCACTGTTCTGATGGTACAATTGATTTATCAAATGAAGCAAATTATAAAAAGAGTTATTAAACCCGAGGAAATCGGGTTTTTCTTTTTTGAAAAAAATTTAAAAAAATTAGCACTCTGCTATTGACAGTGCCAAAATATGTGCTATACTATAAGTGTAATTGGCAGTCAGAGACATAGAGTGCCAATATAAGAAAGATAAAATTTGAAAGGAAATGAAGAATTATGAGAAATGAATTACAGTCTTTAATGGAAGAGTTAAATAATATGTTTTATACATGTGGAGGATCTACTAAGAGCTTCCCTGTAGATGTTATCGAGGAAAAGAACGGATATAAGGTATATGCTGAAATCCCAGGAGTAAAGAAAGAGGATATTAAGGTTACATTCTTAGATGGTACATTAAGTATTTCTGCAAATGTAGAGGGCAAGAAGGATTTAAAGTATATCATCCGTGAAAGAAATCAGGTTAAGTATGCAAGAGATATCTACTTTGGAGATATTTTAGAGGATACAATATCTGCTAAATATGAAGGTGGTGTACTTGCTGTAACTATTACAACTAAGGCACCAGAGGAAAAGCCTCATAAGGTAATTGAGATTCAATAAATGGAAAGGAGATGAGAATTATGATGCATGGATATTTAGATAGCAAGAACAATCATGAGTATTACATAGGATTTCCACTTGATGTAACTGAAGATGATACTTCGTATACTGTTACTGCTGATTTACCAGGTGTTGAGAAGGAAAACATTAAGGTTGGCTTCTTAGATGGTGTTTTGACAATAACCGCTAAAAAGGATTATCCAAAGGATCATAATAAATATCTTATTCATGAAAGAAGCTTTATGAATATGAAGCGTGAAATCAACTTTGGCGATGTAGAAGAGGATACAATTTCTGCAAAGCTTAATGATGGTGTATTAACTATTGTTATTGCTAAAGAGCCAAAAAGAATGGAAAAGACCATTGAGATTCAATAGAGGAGGTAATGATTATGATGAATCTAGATAAGAAGAATGAAAATAATTTGAGCTTGTGGGATTCCTTTAGTTCCCTATGGAATGATGCATTTACTAAGGAAATGAAAACAGATATCGAAGAAAACGAGAATGAATATGTGTTAACTGTTGAGGTTCCTGGAATGAATAAGGAGAATGTATCTGTTACATTCTCGGATGACACCTTAACTATTCATGTAGCTAAGGATGATAATAAGGATAACAAGGATAAATCCTATATTTGTAAGGAAAGAACATCCATTGATATGGAAAGAAGCTATTACTTAGAGAATGCAGATGAAAACCAAATTACCGCAAAGATGGAAAATGGTATTCTTACATTAAATGTAGGTAAGCTTAAAGATATTTCTAACCCTAAAAAGGTTATTAATATAGAATAATATACACTCTCCATTTTTTAAGTAGAGGCTTAGGCCTCTACTGTTTTTTTATTTCAGGAAATTAAAATCCATTCTTTTCATTATATGAAAATAATGGTACAATATACGGGAATTAAGAAGAGGTATTGATATGACACTATTAGCCAAAAGAAGTATGATTAAGGAAGATAAGAGTAATATTATTACTTTAGGTGCAATCGCAAAGGAAGAAAAAAAGAAAGATCCTACAGTTACGAACGCAACCATTGGAATGCTTTATGGAGAGGATTCAAAGCTATTTGCCTTTGAAAGTGTAGATAAGGCTTTAGCCAATTTATCTACAGATGAAAAATATGCTTATGCAGCAACTCCAGGATCTCCTTTATTTCATGAAGCTGTAAAGAAATGGGTTTTCCGTGAATATTATGATTCTATGAAGGATAATTCTAAGGTTATGGCAACTCCTGGTGGTACAGGTGCTTTATCGAATACCTTTGCCAATTATTTAAATGAAGAGGATTATGCATTGCTACCAAATTATATGTGGGGAAATTATAAGCAATGCTTATATGAAAATCATCAAAGCTTTAAAACCTATAATCTATTTAATGACCAGGGTGGATTTGATATCGCGGATTTAAAAATAAAAATGCTTGAGGCTAAAAAGAATCAAGGAAGAATCCTATTTGTAATTAATGACCCATGTCATAATCCAACAGGATATACAATGAAATCCTTTGAATGGGATATGGTTATCGATTTGATGAATGAAATGTCAAAAGATGGTACTCCTGTAATTCTATTACATGATATGGCTTATATTGATTATGCTAAGGAAGGCTTTAGCTATACGAGATCAAATATCGCTAAATATGAAAAATTAAATGATTCTTGCTTAGTCGTTATGGCATTTAGTGGTTCAAAGACCTTAGCCCTATATGGTGTAAGAATTGGAGCTCAGGTAGCTTATTCAAAGAATAAGGAGGCTCTAGAGGAATTTGCCAAAGCAAATAAATTCTCTAGTAGATCAAAATGGAGTAATCCATCCAATTTAGGTCAAAATATTATTGTGAAATGCTTCACAGATGAAGCATATAAAAAATCCTTTGAGGATGAGCTTAAGGAAGCATCAAATACTTTAGTAAAAAGAGCAGAGGCCTTCTTAAATGAATCGAATAAGGTTGGCTTAAAGACATTGCCATTTGAATGTGGATTCTTTATTACAATTCCTTGTCTAAATCCAGATTTAGTATATGAACGCTTAGTAAAAAAGAAGGTTCATATCATTCCAATGGGAAATGTAATAAGAGTTACAATTTCTGCAATAACTATGGAAGAATGTATAAAGCTTCCTAAGCTTATTAAAGAAGCAATAGATGAAAAATAAAGTGGATCTGAAAAAAGATCCCTTTTTGTCTAGATGGAGGTATTATGAATTATTTTGAATATTTCTATAAATTGAATCAAAAAATCATAAATAGTCCAAATATAAAGCTTGGAAATACTTGTGATGAATTCAATATACATTTAATTGCATCAGATTTTATTATGGGTTCTAAAACCCTTTTTGTCGTTTTACCAACCTTAACCTTAGCCCAAAAATATTACGATTCCTTGGCATCTATTTTGCCTGAGGAGGATGTATTATTCTTCCCTGCAGATGAATTAGTTTCTGCAGAAATGATTTCTGCAACTGGTGATTTCCTATTCGAAAGAATTCAAACCCTTTATACTTTAATGAAGGAAGATAAGAAATGTGTCATTGCGAATGTACATGGTGCGATTAAATATGAAATGAGCAAGGATAAATGGCTTAAGAGCTGTTTTGAGCTTCATACGGGTGATACCTTTGATATGAAGGAGCTAAGCTCTCTTTTAGTAAGCTTAGGCTATGAGATGACATTTACTACAAATAGGACAGGACAATTCTCTAAAAGAGGATCCATTATCGATTTATTCCCTTTAGGAATGGAAGAGCCTATAAGGCTTGATTTCTTTGGAGACGAGATTGAATCGATTAAGGTATATGATGTAGATAGCCAAAGATCTATTAAAAAAATAGATTCATGCACGATACTTCCTGTATCGGAATTTATTTATAACGAAGAGGAATTTAAGCTTGCGAAATCTAAGATTTCAAGCTTCTTAGCTGGCTTTAATTTATCAGCGCTTGAGGATGAAATGTATAAAAGGGATTTAGAGAATTTATCCTTGCATAAATCCTTAAATACCTTATCTAGATATCTTAGATTCTTTTTAAATGATGGATATACTCTATTTGATTTTAAAGAGAATAAAAAGATTTATTTTATAGATCCTGTAAAGGATAATGAAGCCTATTCCAATTTATTATTTGATTTAGAGGATTCCTGTGGAAGACTTGGAGGATATTCCTTATCTCATATGGATATGTTTAAGCCAATTAAGGAAATATTAGATAAAGGAAATGTCTTTATTGAAGGCTTAAGAAGCATGGGGGAATGTGATTATTTAGTAAACGCAAAGCCTATAGAGCCATATAAGGGTAATCCTAAATTAATCTTACAGGATTTATTAGATTATAGAGTTAGAAAGAAGCTTATTATTAGCTGTAATAATAAGGAAAGATTAGAAAAGCTAAATAATCTTTTAGAGGAGCATGGCCTTGTATTAGTAGATATAGATACTATAGATAAATTAAGCGTAGGACAAATTCATTATACAAAATCACCTTTACCATCCTTTGATATGGTATCTGGTGAGCTTATGGTCATAAGTGAGGCAACCATATTTGATACCTTCTATAGACCTAAAAAGATAAAATATAAATCCATCTATAAAAATGCCACAAAGATCAGCCATTATGATGAATTATCCATTGGAGATTATGTCGTTCATTATGATTATGGTATTGGTAAATATATGGGAATAAAGACCGTTACGCAGCGGGGTATTTCTAGAGATTTCATCTATATTATGTATGCGAATAATAGTGCTCTTATGCTACCTTTAGAAAAAATCTCTACTATGATGAAATATGCAAGTAAGGATACTGAAGGAATTGTCATTCATGAGCTTGGCGGTACCGCCTGGGCAAGACAAAAGGCTAGGGTTAGAAAAAGAGTACATGATATTTCAGATGAGCTTATAAGCCTATATGCACAGCGTCAGGCAGCACAAGGCTTT
>JAFPSY010000100.1:0-15593 GCA_017413585.1 Acholeplasmatales bacterium | reverse complement strand
GATATCTCCTGGCTTGCAGGATGCAATATTTACTAATTCTAGATATGTATCTAGGGAATCAGATCCACATAAAAGCATACCATGAGATTCTTCTCCTCTAAGCTTAATTGCCTTTAGGTTCTTTACGACAATTACCTTTTTGCCAACTAATTCTTCAGGCTTATAGAATTTAGCAATACCAGATACAATTTGTCTAACCTCAGTACCGATATTAATCTTAAATACTAATAGCTTATCTGCCTTTGGATGCTTCTTAGCCTCTAGGATTTCACCAACAACTAAGTCAAGCTTTTCAAAATCATCAATAGTGATTTCTTCCTTTTCTTTCTTAGCCTCTTCCTCTAAGGCTTTAGCCTCTAAAGCCTTCTTCTTTGCTTCTTCCTTAGCTACAACCTTATCCATTACCTCTTTTACATCTAATCTTTGGAATAGGATATCACACTTAGAAACCTTATAGGAATCTACTAAACCAAAGGTTAAATCAGAAAGATTTGTCTTATTTGTTCCAAGTGCATTATATACCTTAGCTGCAGTTTCAGGGATTGCAGGCTCTAAAATAATAGTACCTAAACGGATTGCTTCAAGTAGATTATATAATACATTCTTTAATACATTCTTCTTAGTCTCGTCCTTAGCTAATACCCAAGGCTGTGTCTCATCGATATATTTATTGGCACTTCTTAATGCCTTCATGGCCTCTTCTAGTGCATCAGCAACCTTAAATTGATCCATTAATTCATGGTACTTAGAGTATGCTTCCTTGAAGGAATCCTCAAGTAGAGAATCAAATTCTGTAGCCTCTCCTTTTGTAATTGCCTCATCACCAAAATATTTCTTAACCATCGCAATAGTTCTAGAAACTAAATTACCATAGGTATTTGCTAAATCGGAATTACTTCTTTCACATACTAATTCATAGGTTAAATTACCATCCTGTGCAAATGGAATTTCATGTAATACATAATATCTTACTGCATCTACACCAAAGGTATCTACAAGCTCATCTGCATAGATTACATTACCTGTATGCTTGCTCATCTTTTGATGGTTCATTAAAACCCATGGATGACCAAATACCTGCTTAGGTAGTGGTACATCTAATGCCATTAGCATAATTGGCCAATAAATGGTATGGAATCTTAGGATATCCTTACCAATTAGATGAATATCTGCAGGCCAGTATTTCTTATATAATTCTTGATTATTACCTAATACATCATAGCCTAAGCCTGTAATATAGTTGATTAATGCATCAATCCATACATAAATGACATGCTTAGGGTCAGAGATTACAGGAATACCCCACTTATAGGATGTTCTTGATACACATAGATCTGGAATAGGATTGCTTAAGAAATTCTTAATCATCTCATTCTTTCTAGCCTCTGGCTCAATGAATTTTGGATTTTCATTGATATAATTTAATAATCTTTCTCTATATGGCTCAAGCTTTAGGAAATAGCATTCCTCTTGATTCTTAGCTACCTTTGCACCACAATCTGGGCAGCATCCATCATTTAAATCCTTTTCTGTGAAATAGGATTCACAGTTTACGCAGTAATATCCTTCATAGGTACCCTTATAAATATCGCCTTGCTTTAATAGCTTATCAAAGGCTAAGGCTACCTCTCTTTCATGATATTCATCTGTTGTACGAATGAAATGGTCATATTTTACATTCATTAAATCATAGGTATCTCTTAATTCCTTAGAAACCTTATCGACATGGCTTTTTGGTGAAACACCAAGGCTTAATGCCTTTTGTTCAATCTTTTGACCATGCTCATCTGTTCCTGTTTGAAACCAAGTATCATAGCCATCCTTCTTTTTATATCTTACGATGGCATCTGCTAAAATAGCTTCATATACATTACCAATATGTGGCTTTGAGGATGTATATGCAATTGCTGTTGTTAAATAAAATTTTTTGTTTTCGCTCATATTATTTTCCTCCTTAAATTAAAAAATCCGTCCTTAAAAAATCTTAAGGACGGGATTAAATCCGTGGTACCAACCTTGCTTCACTGAAAATTTCAGCCTATTTTCGAAAGCTATCACTTTCTATCGCTGTAACAGGCGAATCCTGATGCTAGCTAATTATTCACTAGCACAACTCCAAGACCATGTTCATAAATTTCATCTTATATCTTCCCACCAACAGATACTCTCTTTGAAGAATTCATTTACTACTCTTCTTTTCTTTGTTTTTCTTCATACGCTAATATTATAACCGAATAAAATGAAAAATCAAGAAAAAAGGATGGCAAAAGCCATCCCTTCTATTGTAATTTTGTTAAGAACTTCTTTAATGCTCTTCCTTGCTTTAAAATCCAAGGTATTGTATTTTGAAGTAATCTCATCAATGGGCCTGCAACAGCACATAGCATAATTAAGAATACTAAATGAGAAACAGGAAGTCTTGTAATTGTTCCTCCAGCCGTTTTAATATCATTTGAGCTTACCTTGTAATCCGTGACAACGCCACCTAATACTAAATAGTTTTCCTCATTGATATGTGGGTCTAAATTTGAGGATGCATTATAACCATATTCTGTATAATATCCATCAATAATGTAATTACCCTCTTGAGCAACAGCAATATCTGGACCATATACTGCATTGGATAAATCAGCACCACTACAAGTAAATAATATATTAAGGGTATCATCTACCTTACGGTTTAATGTATATTTTGTTGAGGAATCACCAACAGTTAAGGTTAAACTTGAAATGCGAATGTTTGTTACTGTGGAATCCTCGTTCTTCATGAAATAATTAGAGAATCCTTGGTTTCCAATTTCAGTGAATGTGAAATCACTAATTAATTCACCATTCTTATAAAATTCCTTAGCCTTTGTTGATGTTTGTGGAGATAATGTATAAGCATTATTCTCCGCATCATAAATCGTATAAAGAGTACCTGTAACATCTGTAATTGTATAGGTTTCATCACCAAAGATAGACCAAATCGATTGACCTGTAGCTACAGCATCTAAATACATTTTTTTATCCTTACCATCCGTTGTAATGGTTGGCATAGATGCACGATATAATACTTCATCACCAGAATCTGTTGTACCAACTAATTCTGTTCCATTTACAGAAACAACTAAGGTGTTTGGATCGACAGTAACCTTAAGCTTATCTCTATTCGATAAGGATGTTGGAATATGATATTTCAAATCCTTATTTGTTGTACCATTAATAATATATTCATCAGAAGAAACAGTTATCGTAGGTAAAATATTATATGTAACAATAGCTTCAGCCTCATTATAATTACCATATTTTACTTCAAAATCATATTTTTCATTTGACTTTGGTAATGTTATTTTTACATCCTTGCCATTCGCTTTTAAATTACCTAGATTATCGACGGTTAGATCTAATCCATCAGAATATTCAATATTACCATATACTGAATATCCACCAACGTAAATATCACCCTTATTTGAATAGCTTACATCTGGCATATATACTCTAGTATCTAAGACTATACCAGTACCTGCAGCAAGTCCTATATCTGAGATTTTATAATAATATAATCCATCAGCTTCAGCTGCAGAAACGGTCCAACCCTTACCACTAGAGGTTAAATTCACAATCTTGCCATCAACGACATAAGAATCCTTACTAGACATAGAAATGGCTGGATATTTTGATAGATATTTTATATCTTGCTTGTTTGATTCATATTCTGCAAAGTTGACAATAGGTCTTAATTCTAGGAATCTTGGAACAAATAATATTATGATAATAAACATTGAGTAACAGAAGCCACAAAGTAATTTATGAATTGTAGTAAATGGTCTACAAACCTTGAATAATACCATCATACAGGTATGTGTTGCAGCAATAACGATAATTGTTCTTAAGGAAATCGTATTTAAATTCATTTCATCCTTTAAGAAGAATACGATTGCTGAAATAATCAATATAACTAAAGCACCTGGAAGTGATTCTCTAATGACATTCGCAAGGAATCTACCCTTAACTGGTCTATTATTAGGTTCGTTAACTAATACTAAGGATGGAATACCAATAGCGAATGCTTCAATGATGATAAGCTGTGATGTAGAAATTGGGTAATCTCCTGTAATTAAAGCTTCAATAGCTAAGAATAAGGAGAATATTGTTTTCGTTAGGAATAAGGCTGCAACCTTTGCAACATTATTGATAACTCTTCTACCTTCAGCAACAACACTAGGCATAGAATCGAAATTCGAATCAAGTAAAACTAAGTGAGAGCAGCTTCTTACTGCCTGAGAGCCTGATGCAACGGCAATGGAGCAGTCGGCTTCCTTTAATGCTAAAATATCGTTAACACCATCACCCGTCATGGCAACCGTCTTACCTAAGTCCTTTAATGTTTTAATGATTAATTTCTTTTGCTCTGGAGATACTCTACCAAATACGGTAGTACCCTTTCTTACCTCATTGATGACATCGGATTCACTCTTTCCATCTAGGGAAACGAATCTTTCAGCGCCATCAACACCAGCTCTTGCGGCAATCTTAGATACGGTAATTGGGTTATCACCAGAAATTACTCTTACCTCAACACCAGATTCCTTAAAATACCTAATGGTATTAATTGCATCTGGACGAATATTATCCTCAATTAAAATCATAGATAGGATTTCAATTGGACCCTCAGGCATCTCTGTACCTGTAATTGTGCCTTCCTTATGTGCTAAGCATAATACACGGTATCCTAAGGCTGCATATTTATTAACATCCTTTTCTACTCTTTTGAAATCTTCCTTTAATACAAATTCAGGAGCACCAAGTGCGAATGTACCATATTTATCGAAGGTAACTGCCTGGAATTTTCTTGAGGAAGAAAATGGAATGGTTGCTGTATGTCTTATTCTTTTTCCAAGTCCAAATTTTTCCTTTAGGGCTTGGCTTGTCATATTTCTATCCTGTAATGCATTTAGCATTGCAGAAACAATATTTCTAGTCGCAAGACCATGAACATTATTATAATCAATAACATTCTTTACAACCATTGTACCATCGGTAATGGTACCTGTTTTATCCAAACAAATACAGTTTACACGTGCAAGCATTTCTACACAGTAAACATCCTGTACTAATACATTTCTTTGGCCAAGCTTTATTACACCTATATATAGTGCAATTGTTGACATTAGGAATAATCCAGATGGGATCATACCAATCATCGCACCAGCAGTTTTTCTTACAATTTCTTGCATTTCTAAGCTGTAAATTGCTGGATGAATGGATGAATACATTCTCCAGAATAATAAAGAACCACAGATGACTACTGGGAAGGCCATAAATTTAATAATCTTATTTAAAGAGCCATATAAATCGGATTTAGGAGCCTTATATTGCTTAGCTTGGCTTGCAAGCTTTTCAATATAATTATCCTTTCCAACCTTATCTACTCTCGCGCTACATTTACCAGATACTACATAAGAGCCTGAGAATAGCTGATCTCCTGGCTTCTTTAATATTGCATCAGATTCACCAGTAAGTAAGGATTCATTAACCTCAATTGCTCCCTCAAGTACAATAGAGTCTGCACAAATTTGTCTACCATTTTCAAGTAATATGCAATCATCTAGTACAACATCCTCAATTGGAATTTCATGAACGACACCACTTCTTTTTACGAATGCTGTAGGTGCATTCATTAAGGATAGCTTATCAATCATATTCTTAGCATTGATTTCTTGGATAATACCAATGATGATATTACATGAAACCATAAGTAAGAATACAAAGTCTGTAATCGGAGCCTTTTGCCAAATTAAGATTCCAGCAATAACAAAGATTAAAATATTAAAGAAGGTGAATAGATTGTGCATAATGATTCTAAATACACTACGATTAGACTTTGTTTTTGTTCTATTCGTAAGCTCATCAATCATACGCTGCTCAGCTATTTCATCTGTTAAACCAATCTCTGGGTCAATTTTATATCTTACCAAAGTAGAAGGATTCTTTCTTAATTGTCTTCTTCTTTTTGCGATTTGCTTTTCTCTTAGCTTTTCAGCTTTTTTTCTTTCCTTTTCCTCTTTAGTAGCAACCTTTCTTGCTTTCTTTGGGGCTGGCATTTGTATTTCTTCTGCAACCTCTACTGCATCGATATCATCGTTTGCTACTCCACCATCCATATCGGCACGAAGATCCTCATCGGAATGCTTTGCTAAATATTCCTTAAGCTCTTCTTCACTTAATTCGTCTAAATTTGGATTTTTCAAATTAAGCGCCTCCCTTCTTTACTGCTAAATCTACAATTTCTTTTATTCTCTCAATGTTTTCTTGCAAATATAAATATCCAATTAATGCCTCAAAGCCTGTAGCATCTAAATAATCCTGAATATTCATATTCTTTCTTACTGTATGCACATGGGAATTTCTTCCCCTTTTAAATATATTTATTTCCTCTTCCGTTAGGAATTCTATTTCTAAGAGGTAATGCATTAAGCATGCTTGGGCATTACCACTTGTAAATTTAATTACTCTTTTATGAAGATCATTTACCTTACTATAGCCTAAGGAAATTACATAGCTACGAATATATATTTCATAAACTGCATCTCCCATATAAGCTAGGGTAAGCCCATTTAGCTGCTTATAGTCCATCTTAAACTAACTTCCATTCAACGAGCTTTGCTCTTGCAATATCTGCCTTTTCAAAATCTTTATTTAGTCTAGCTTCCTGCCATTCCTTATAAACAGCAAGCTCTTCTTCTGTCATTTTATCTACAAATAGATTAATATGTAATACATCTAAAATAACTTCAAGCGTATGAAGCTTTAAAGCTAATGTGTCATAATCCTTTGCTCTTAAGGATGTATTCATAGCTTTAACAATATTGTTGATTAGAGTTAATACATTTTGAACATTGAAATCATCATCCATATATTTCTTAAATTCATCAATGTCCGAAGAATCAACTGAATCACTCAATAAGCCCTTATATTGTAATTCAAATAAGCACTGCTTATAGGCTCTAACCCATTTATCATATTCCTTAGCATATTGATTGAATAAATCCATAGAATATGGAATCATTTGTCTATATGGGGAGAATAGAATTAAGCATCTTAATACCATTCCATCATGAGTATTATCAATATCCTTAACGTAAATGACATTACCTAAGGATTTAGACATCTTAACACCATTTAAATCTAATCTTCCAACATGAATCCAATATTTTGCTAGATGGGTGCCATAGGCAGCCTCTGCCTGGGCAATTTCATTTTCGTGGTGTGGGAATTTTAAATCCATTCCTCCACCATGAATATCGATAACATCACCAAATAGCTTATGGTTCATAACAACACATTCTGTATGCCAACCAGGTCTACCTGCGCCAAATGGAGAATCCCATTTAATACCAACCTCAGTCTTTTTCCATAATGCGAAATCAAGTGGATTTTCCTTTTTATCATCAACAGAGATTCTAGCTCCACTATTTAATTCCTCGATTTGCTGATTCGATAAGCATCCATAATCCTTAATCTTAGATACTCTAAAGAATACATCTCCATCAGAAACATAGGCATAGCCCTTCTGAATTAAATCTTCGATAAGCTCGATCATCTCATGGATGTAATCGGTCGCATGAGGGATTAAATCAGGCTTGCTAGAGCCAACTTTTTCTACTGAATCCCAGTATGCATCCTCAAACATTTTGGCTACGACCTTTTCAGTAGTATTATCAGAAATTGCCTTATTGATGATTTTATCATCTACATCGGTTATATTTGATGCATAGGTTACATCATATCCACTAAATGCTAAATATCTTCTTAGCATATCATAAAATATTACAGGTCTTGCGTTACCAATATGAATATATCCATATACAGTAGGACCGCAGACATACATATTTACCTTATTTCCATTTATTGGTTTAAACTCTTCCATTTTATTGGTAAGAGAATTATAAATAACTAACGCCATAATCTAAACTCCTTAATATAGCGGAAAAAGAGGTTACCCTCTATTCCTATGCTAAATATTGATTAACTAATTTTGCAACATTCTCGCTTAATACTGCAGTATCAAATGTTTCATCGTTTGCACATACTACATTAGATAGCTTAGTTGCACTATATACATTTGCACAAACATTAGATGCAACATATAAAATCTTTTCATTGTTCTCATCATCTGTTTCTTTTTCAAGTGCATATACATTTACACCATTTGCCTTCTTAACATAACAAGAATCCTTGATAATGTTGATATGCTTATTTACGCAGCCAACAAATCCTGCAACGTAAGCAATCTTTGTAGAAAGCTTATTCGCTTCTGCATCTGTATCGGATGTTTGGCTATTTCCTGCCTTAACTAAAACATCAGCAATTGCAGCACACTTTAAAACATTCATAGAGCCGTTTAAATTTGCACCTGCAAATCCACCAACAGTTAATGCGAACTTATTTAGGTTTGTAGTTGTTGTATCTCTATATAGTGTAATATCTGCAACTACATAAGAATCAGAAACTAATCCTGAAGAGCCTAAATCTCCAGCATATCCACCAACATAGGCATATCCTTCGCTAGATGTATAGAATAATGTACCAGTAATTGTACCCTCTGCACTAGTGTTCTTTGCTGTATAGGTTTCGGTATCAACTGCCTTACCCTCACCAGAAATAGAACCAGCAAATAAACCAGCACATACATTTAATCTTACATATGGGAACTCTAAGGAAACATTTGTTGCATGAACATTTGTAAAGCTTGAATCTACGGCCTTACCAACGACTCCACCAACATTTAAGTCTGCACTAGAATTACCCTTTACAGAAATATTTACATTATCGATAGTAATATCAGCAAATTCAGTGTTTGTTGCAGTACCAACTAAAATACCAATATTTGCACTACTACGTCCTGTAGAATAATCACCATTGATGATTTCAATTCCATTACCCTCAGAATCTCTCATCTTGTCTAGGTAATCCTCATCACTACCAACAACAACTAAATTCTTAATTGTTGCACCATCGGTATAGCTAAATAAACCAAAGTTTGATGTAGAGAATTTGAAATTAGAAATTGTATGACCCTTACCATCAAATGTACCAGTGAAGGCCTTAGACTCTGATGTGAACATACCAGAAATTTCATCGCCCTCGAAGTCGATATTATTCATTAATGTGTAATCTCCATCAGGATCATCTACCATTCCTAAGAAATCATCCTTTGTCTTGATTTCCTTTGCGTTATCGTTAGATGTAGCAAAAACCCATGTGTCTAGTAATTCTTCTGCTTCATTGAATGTAACATAGAAGCGGAAGGAATATTTTGTATCCTTTGTTAAGGATGTGAAGGTTACTGTAGATGATGTATAAATATTATTTGTGAAGGAACATGTCTTATCCTGAGATAAATAATCACCTACATGATCTGTAGCCTCCTCACTATAGCCATAAAGCTTAATATGAGGAACAGCCTTTTTAGACTCTAAATTGCCATTGTTATCGGCAAAGGTTAAATTAAAAGTAATTGATGTAGTTGTCGCAGTTACACTCTTATCTACCTCAACACCTGCAGATGCATTACCGCAGGATGCTAGTACAAAAGCTAAAATAAATGCGAAAGCTATTGTTATGAATCCAGTTAATTTTTTCATTATTTATTACCTCAACTATCAAATTTCAAGTATAGATACTTGTATATACTATCATATTATACCCTAAAAGGGTACAATATACAACGAAAAAATCAATAGGAAATTGATGTACAAAATAGATGTTATTGTACCATATTTTGGTTTCAAATTGACTTTTACATGTCAGAATAATATAATTATATTATTATGTTTTAAGGGGGTAAAATCCATGCTAAGACTAGGCTTAGATGTAGGTTCTACTACAATTAAATGTGTTGTTTTAGACGAAAAGGACAATATCATTTATAAAGATTACAAAAGACATTATTCTCATATTAAGGATAATATCATTGAAAAGCTTACAGAATTAAAACAAAATAAAATCATTGGTGATGAGGTAATGCTTGCCATCTCTGGTTCTGCAGGAATGGGTATGGCAGAGGGTGCAAATATTCCCTTTGTTCAAGAGGTTTACGCAACTAGAATTGCAGCAAATAAGCTAATTCCTGGTACCGATTGTATCATCGAGCTTGGTGGAGAGGATGCAAAAATTCTTTTCTTAACGGATGGTATGGAGGTTCGAATGAATGGATCCTGTGCGGGTGGTACAGGTGCATTTATTGACCAAATGGCTACACTATTAAATGTCGATATCACAGAAATTAATGGACTTGCCATGAACCATCAAAAGCTTTATTCTATCGCATCAAGATGTGGTGTTTTTGCAAAATCAGATATTCAGCCCCTATTAAATCAGGGTGCATCAAAATCTGATATTGCAGCCTCCATTTTCTATGCTGTAGTTAACCAAACCATTGGTGGCTTGGCACAAGGTAGAGAAATCGAAGGTAAGGTTGCCTATTTAGGTGGACCATTAACCTTTTTATCTGAGCTTAAGGAAGCATTCGATAAAACATTAAATACCAAAGGTATTTGTCCTGAGAATTCTTTATATTATGTATCTATGGGTGCAGCATTTTGTGCTAAGGAGCCTATTCATATAAATGATGCATTAAAGAGATTAGTTGAATTCTCAAATAAAGCAACCTATGCTTATAATTCTCCTCTTTTTGAAAATGAAGAGGAATATAATAAATTCTTAGAAAGACATAATAAAGCAAGAGTCGAAACTCTTCCTTTAGATAATTATACTGGAAATCTATATTTAGGTATTGATTCTGGTTCTACTACTTTAAAATTTGTTTTGGTCGATGAGGATGGAAATATAAGATTTGAATCCTATCAGCCAAATAAGGGTAACCCTGTATCCGTAATCAAGGATATATTTACAAATCTATATGAAAAATATCCAAATATGCATATTAAGGCGAGTGCTTCTACTGGATATGGAGAGGATTTAGCTAAGAATGCATTTAAGCTTGATGGTGGCCTAGTAGAAACTATGGCTCACTATATGGCAGCGAAAAAATTCATGCCTAATGTCGATTTCATTATCGATATTGGAGGACAGGATATTAAATGCTTTAAAATTGAGCATAACACCATCTCAAATATCTTCTTAAATGAGGCTTGCTCCTCTGGTTGTGGATCCTTCCTACAGACCTTCGCAAATGCCTTAGGCTATAATATTGCAGATTTTGCAAAATTAGGTCTTATGGCAAAAAAGCCTGTAGACTTAGGATCTAGATGTACGGTATTCATGAATTCCTCTGTTAAGCAGGCACAAAAGGATGGTGCAACCATCGATAATATTTCAGCAGGCTTATCTATTTCTGTTGTAAAGAATGCCTTATATAAGGTTATTCGTGCAACCAGCAAGGAATCCTTAGGTGAGCATATTGTTGTACAGGGTGGTACATTCTTAAATAAGGCAGTACTTAGAGCCTTTGAAAGAGAATTAGATTTAGAGGTTGTATGCCCAAATATTGCAGGCTTAATGGGTGCTTATGGTGCAGCATTATATGCTAAGGGGTTAAATGTTCTAAATACTACTACAATTACCCATGAGGAATTATTAGCCTTTAAGCATGATGTTAGAAACCTTCAATGCCAAGGCTGTAATAACCACTGTCTTTTAACAATTAATACATTCGCAAATAACCCAAATAAATTTATTTCTGGCAATAAATGTGAAAAGCCTTTAGGAGTAAAGGCTTCAAGGAAGGGTAAAAATATCTATGAGCTAAATAGAGAAATTCTATCTAGCTTAATGCCAAAGGAAAACGCAAGACGTGGTACGATTGCGATACCTTTAGTATTAAATATGTATGAATTATTACCATTCTTCCATACCTTCTTTACCGAATTGGATTTTAAGGTAATAAATTCAGGATTCTCTAATGAAAAGCTATATTCTAAGGGTCAGCATACCATCCCATCTGATACAGTATGCTATCCTGCAAAGCTCGTTCATGGTCATATTGAAAAGCTTATTGATGAAGGAAATGATACCATCTTCTATCCTTGTCAATCCTATAATATTGATGAGGGCTTAGGTGATAATCATTACAATTGTCCAATTGTTGCTTATTACCCACAAAACATTGAAAACAATGTAGGTAAGATTAAAAATGTCCACTTCATCGATGATTTTATTGCCTTAGATGATAAGGAAATGTTTAAGGTTAAAATGAAAGAGATTTTAGATAAGCATTTCAAGAAGCTAAGGATTACGAAGAAGGAAATCTCTATTGCAACAGATAAGGCCTATAAGGCTTATAATGATTATTTAGCCAAAATAAGATCTACTGCTCTTGAATATATTAAGGAAGCAAGATCTATAGGTGCTGAAATCATTGTTTTAGCCGGAAGACCATATCATCAAGACCCACAGGTAAATCATGGCATTGATAAGCTTATTGCTGGAATGGGTGCTTATGTCGTATCTGAGGAATCTATATCTCATTTAACTAAAAAATTTAAGGTTGGCGTATTAAATCAATGGACCTACCATTCAAGATTATATTCTGCAGCAAAATATTGCACACACGAGGATGATATGAATTTAGTTCAGCTTGTATCCTTCGGCTGTGGTGTAGATGCAGTTACTACAGATGAATGTAAGGCAATCCTTGAGTCAAAAGGTAAAATATATACCCAAATCAAGATTGATGAAATCACAAATTTAGGTGCAGTAAAAATTAGACTTAGAAGCTTATTTGAGGCTTTGAAGCAAGAAAGGATGAAAAGATAATGGAATCTATGGAAGAAAAAGAAATTGAATATCCTAAATTCAAGGAATCTATGGTAAAAACCCATACGATTTTAATTCCAAATATGCTTCCCATCCATATGTCTTTGTTTGAACAGGTTCTTCTTCAATCTGGCTACAAGGTTGAAATTATGAGAAATGAAGGACCAGAGGTTGTTAGCGAGGGATTAAAATACGTTCATAATGATACCTGCTACCCTGCCCTACTTGTTATAGGTCAATTTATTGATAATTTAAATCATAGAGATGATTTAGATAAGGTTGTATGCCTAATCACACAAACGGGTGGTGGATGTAGAGCATCGAATTATCTACATTTATTAAGAAAAGCCTTAATTAAGGCAGGCTATGGCTATATTCCTGTAGTTTCCTTGAATATGAGTAATCTAGAAAAGGATTCTGGATTTAAATATACACCAAAGCTAATTTTCAAATTAGCTGCAGCCTTAACCTATGGCGATTTAATTATGTATTTAAATAATAAATGTAGAACCTATGAAAAGGAAAAGGGTGCAACCCAAAGATTAACTGAAAAATGGGTTAAGGAATTATCGAATCAATTCGCAAATGGCAAGGGTACAAGCTATAATGCACAAAAAAAGAATTGCTTTTCTATCGCAAAATCCTATGATCAACTTGATTTAGATTTATCTCATAAAAAGCCAAAGGTAGGAATTGTAGGTGAAATCTACATCAAATATGCAGCCTTAGGTAATAATCATCTAGAGGACTTCTTAGTAAGCCAGGATGCAGAGGCTATGGTCCCTGGTTTATATGGATTTATGCTATATTGCTTCTGGAATAATATTTATGATACAGAAATCTATGGCAGATGGAAAAAGAAGGCTTTAATCACAAAATTCTTACTTTGGTTCATGCAAAGAAGAGAAAAGATTATGATTAAATCTATGGAGAAAACAAAATTCACTCCAATGAAGCTATTTAGAGAAACTAAGGAAATGAGCGAGGGCGTCATTCACCACGGCACTAAGATGGGTGAGGGCTGGCTACTTACTGCAGAAATGATGGAGCTACAAGAAATTGGCTACGAAAACATCATTTGTGCACAGCCATTTGGCTGTCTTCCTAACCACATTTGTGGTAAGGGTGTAATGAAAAAAATTAAATCCTTGCATCCAGATGCAAATATTGTTGCTATTGATTATGACCCTAGTGCTACAAAGGTCAACCAAGAAAATCGTATTAAGTTAATGCTTGCGATTGCAAAGGAAAGAATTAAGGATGATGAAAAGGCGGAGCTTTAAAAGCCCCGCCTTTTTACATTACTGTTTTATTCTTACCACTATTTTTTCCTTGATATAATTTGCTATCTGCATTATCTATCCAAGCTTCAATACTCATATTTTCTTCATAAATTCCAACACCAATGGTGATGGTTATTTTTATTTTTGTATCATTAAATTGGAAAACATGAGAAGCTATATATTTTCTTAAATCCTCTAATCTTGCATAGAATTCATTATTATTTTCCTTTGCAATAATAATAAATTCCTCTCCTCCATATCTAGATACAAAGGAATCTCCTAGAGTATTACTTGCAATAAATGCTAATTCCTTTAGGATATAATCTCCACAAATATGACCATATACATCATTGATCTTTTTAAAATCATCGATATCAAATATAGCTAAAGAATATTCCTTCTTCTCTGTAATAGAATCTAAGTAGCTATATAAATCATATCGATTATGGGTTTTTGTTAAGAAATCAATTCTTGATTCACTTAATATTCTTGCCTCAAGGCTTCTTGTATATCTAACGAATACTAATAAATAAATTGCAATAAACGCAAATACAATTATCGTATGGAAGGCATAAAAGCTTATGTTAAACCAGGCTTCCATAGGATAAATAGGAGTATGGAAGCTCATATAAAAATGTAAGAACAAATATATGGCAACACTCATTACACTCCAAATTAAGGAATTTCTGATTCCTTTTCCTTTAGAAAAGTAGGCTGCAAAGAAGGCTACAACACAAATACCAATAATATTTAGCTGGAATCCTGAGGCAAAGCCTAAATATATAGTAGAAAGTGACATTAAGACTAAGAATTCATTTCCACAAAATAAGGAATAAATATAGAATTTATTCTTCTTCACTAGTAGGAATGTAAATACATACATAACTATTGATGCAATATCAAAATACACTAATACATAGGATTTTGTTGCAATGAAAAATATTAAATATAAGATACGAATACATAAATATACTATGTTTGTTATAAGACATGTTCTTTTTAACAAAGTTCTATACGTATATTGCTCTTCTGGGCTTTGCAAACTAACACCCCTTTCTAATTCTATTCTATACCATAACAAAAAGAATGCATATACATTATACACATTCTTTCGAAAAGTAATACAAATTTTTTCAATTTAATATCAAAAAAATACAAATTAACCAAATACTTTATTATATAAATCTAATCCATAAGCTGTTTTTTCTGGTAATCCCTTTAAAATTCTATAGGATCTAGATCCATCCTCTTTTCTTTCTGCAACTAAGAATTCAACCTTCTTATCCTCAAAGTATTTTGATGCAAAGGTATATAAATGAGATACAGAGAAAACCTCATGAGAGTGAGAAATTAATGCATCAACAATTTGATTATTAATTTCAGAGCCCTCACGCTCATTTGTAGATGAGAAGGATTCATTAAATAGAATTAGAGAATATTTATCGATATGATCTATAATTTCACTAATTCTCTTTAGCTCCTCATCTAGCTTACCACTTTTAATCTTCTTATCCTCTTCCTTTTTAAAATGTGTATATATACCACTTC
>JAFPSY010000099.1:0-6731 GCA_017413585.1 Acholeplasmatales bacterium | reverse complement strand
TGTATTCTTATGTGTTTTTAGGAATTCTAATATATATTCCTTTGGCTTTGTTTTATAATCCTTTTCCATAATATCACCTTTTGCAAATCATTTGCAAATTTATTATACGCTTCTTTTTTCTTAAGTCAAGAAAAAAATACCGCAAGCGCGGTATTATTCTACACTCTTTAAGGACTCTACCATCTTTACTCCTCTTATCCTTAGAGACAATAGCATATTTATAGCTATTGCAACACCAAAGGTTAATAGGAATGCAATAATATAGGTCTTAAAATATATATGGTATAAATAGGAAACTAAGGATACTATATTATTCTCTAACACGAGTAGCATAAATGGATATCCTAAGATTAACCCTATAATTACACCTACTAAGGTTAAGGATAAGGATTCAATAAGTAGAGATCTTAATATTTCTATTTGATTAAAGCCTAAAACCTTTAGGGTTGCAATATCCCTACTTCTTTCTTTAAAGTTCATTAAGGATAAATTATAAATGACAACAATACCCAAAAGTATTGCAAATATTTTAACCGCATTCGTCATTACAGAAATACCACTCATTAGGCTTTCTGTCATTTCAACCCAATGGGATGGGGTTCTTGCTTCATTGACATAGGATAATCCTTCGAAATATTCTAAATATTCATTCTCCTTACTCTTATCACTTAATCCTATTTCTAATAATGTATATCTAAAGGCAGAACAATCCTTGAATATTTCATTGCCCTCATGTAAGATAATTCCATTGTAATAAAATGCTGGATAGATACTATCTACCTTAGCCTGATAATCTATAGAATTATAAGTAAAATGAACCATATCTCCAACACCAAGTCCTAAGGTTTCTGCAACATTTTTAGATACCATACAGGAATTGATAGGGAAATCTACCTTAACGGCCTGTCCCTCATTTGGAATGATATAAATCGTAGATGACATTTTGCAGCTACTATCCTTATAGGCCTCACTCGATTGATGAATCGAATATTCATAATATTCTAATCCATCTAATTTTGCCACATCTAAATCTAATTCTTCCTTTGTTTTATAATTATTTAATACAATCGTTAAATCCGAGCTATAGAATAGCCCTAAATCATTATCTATACCATAATTTAGGGTATCCTCAATACCAAAGCCAGAAACCAATAATGCGGTACAGCCAAGCACTCCAACGATAACCATGATAGATTTACCTATATTAATCGAAATATTACGGAATGCCATCTTAAGTGAAAAGAATTTTGTTTTCTTAAATTCTATTTTTCTCTTATGATTTTTAAAGCTAACAACCCTTGGCCTCATAGATTCCGATGGTTTTAGCATAATTTCCTTTCTTGCAATAATATAGGTAACCAAAACGGCAACACCAACAAATACAACCAAAGTTAAAATGCCATATAGCCATGGAAATTTATATGGGGCATCTGGCAAATGATAAATAATACCATATTTTTTACCTAAGATTTTAGGCAATATCATTGGGCCTAAGACCTCACCGATTACTGTACCTATTAATACTAACGTTACCGTTAGACTAATATAATGCAGCATAATCATTCTTTTTGGTACACCAATTGCCTTAAGCGTTCCTATTTGTGTTCTATCCTTTAATACCATTTGACTCAATGTGGTTAATATAACTAATACACCAACAAAGAAAAAGAATAGAGGGAATACATAGGTGAAGCTTCTAGCCTGCTTGACATCATTGTCGATGACCATATAAAATGGCATACCACTTCTTTGGCTTGTCATAAGTAAATTATTATTGCTACCCTTTGCTAGAAAATATGCATCAATCTTATTTTTTAATGCTACTGCATCACTATTTTTTGCTTTAATCACATATTGATTTGGATTTAGCATAGTCAATAAATAATTATAAATTAGATTAACTACATTATCCTTATAATTCTTTTCTAAAAGCTCTCTTGCGATTCTTTTTAATCTAGCCTCGCTCATTAAAACAACACTATAATTATAGGATGCCTTTGTTATATTCTCAGGATAATCCATAGTACCATCTACTGTTGTTGTAAGCATCAAGGAATCCTTCTTAAAAATATTCTCTCCACCCTCTTTAACATAGCCATCTAATAAATCTACATAATCTGTTAAATCATAGCTTGATATATCAAAGGTAAATGAAAATTCATCACCTAAATTATATAAGGTAGAATAGGAATCGGATAAGCTCATCAAATCATTATCTATATAAATAAAATCATCTATAGTATTCTTCTCTGTATTTATTATTTTCCCATAGGGCTTAGAAATCGTAGGAATTTTATCTACAACGGTAATAAAAATAGAATGTGCACTAGATTCTGATGGAATATAGATTCTAGATTCAATAGAATCTCCATCATTTAAAAGAGCTTTTATATTATCATAATCCTTTTCATCATAGCTTTTGGTCGTGACCCATAAATCCGCTAAATTGCCTTCCTCGTATACTGTATTTACTTGAGATTCAAAAACATCCGCATTTGCATGTAAACCTACAAACAAGGTAACTGCAATAGCACCAATGACGATAATCGCAATAAATTGCATAAGGTTTTGTTTGATGGTTCTTACCATCATTTTATTTAATAATAAGAATGCCTTCTTCTTATTCATTACCAATCAACCTCCTCCGGCTTTATCGGATTTGGATTGATTTCATCTGAAATAATATTACCATCAGATATTTTAAATACCCTTTCTGCACACATAGCAATCTTTTGATTATGTGTAACAATGATAATGGTTTTATTATATTCCTTACCAATATCGTATAAAAGTTTTAAAATTGTCGCACCCGTCTTCTTATCTAAGGCTCCGGTAGGCTCATCACAAAGTAATAGCTCAGGATTTTTCACTACCGCTCTTGCGATAGATACTCTTTGCTGCTCACCACCAGAAAGCTGGCTTGGGAAATTGTTTGCACGCTTTTCTAGTCCTACTCTTTTTATAACATCTAAAGGATCTAGAGGATTCTTTGCAACACTCGCTGCAAGCTCTACATTTTCTAAAGCAGTTAAATTTGGCATAAGGTTATAGAATTGGAAAACAAAGCCAATGGTTTGACGTCGGAATAAGGATAGCTCCTTATTATTAAATTTAGCGATATCTAAATCTCCTACCTTATAGGAGCCTCTTGTTGCATCATCCATACCACCTAATATATTTAATAATGTGGATTTTCCTGCACCAGATGGGCCAAGGACTACCGCGAATGTTCCCTCCTCTAGACTAAAGGAGATACCATTTAATGCCCTTACCTCATTTTCTTCGCCCTCATTATATATTTTCTCTAAATTCAAAACCTCAATACTTTTCATATTCATCATCCTTTACTTTAGTAATTATACTAGAAATTGGCTTTTCTCTCAATATAGCATAATAAAAACTCAGGTATTCCTGAGTTTTATAATTTACTATTCACTTTGAATTGCTAAGCTTTTTTGGCAATCATAGTAACATTCTATTTGAAACACAATTCAATAATATTTTTGCATAATCATCATATCTAGGATTTAAATAATTTTTACGCAAGGTATCTTGGAGTGAAAATCCCATTACATAAGCTACCGTCGCCGCTATTAAAACACACGCAACAATAATCCAAGTCTTTTTATCTAGCTTAAAGCTCCTTTTATATAATACATATAATAAATATATACTAATTAAACATATAAAATATAAGACTATAGATCCATTCCCAATAATATAACAAAATGAAATGAGAATTACAGGAATATATGTTTTATATCCAAACCAAGATTCACTTCTTTGACCTGCATCTTCACTTTTAAAGCTCTTTGATACAAAGAATTGACCGATAAAGGAAGCTATACCCCAAACAACAAAGATGCACATGCTTACCACATATTCTGTAGTAATACTTAATTCGTATGAAACTGGCGTATATACTACATATTCCTTATCTACAAATACGGTAGTAAGTTTCCATTGATACACATGATTATGATATAATACGAATTTACCAATATCATTAGGTATACTAAAATTAAACTCCGGAAAATAAGATCGTGGATTAATAGGATATAAAGCTGAGTTTGAACCTGTAACAGTATAAAGAACTGCAAAACTAACAGCAAAAGGAAGAACGCTTGCTAAAAGTATAAATACAATACCATCAACAACATTATTTGCCTGACAGTAGACAAAAACCTCAATGGAATAGAATAAAAATCCAACAATTACCAGTAATCCATAAAGTACTAAGAACCCTAACATATTTACATGTGGGTAAATTGGGAATAAAGATAGGATAGATATTCCAAAAGCCAGAGTAAATGGTACTAGCACTTCTAAAAAGCCAAACAAAAATCTAGTCCAATATAATATTTCTCTTTTAATTGGTAAAGAATATGCTTGATTTGCAGTAATATTCTTCATTTTAAACGAGAATTCAAATGGAACAATTACTCCAAGTGCAATTGCAAAAGAAATAATATATACCAAGAAAATATCACGTGAAACATATTCTACCTGCTCCCCATTAAAATCCTTGGATAGTAACATAGATCCTACATTATTGACTGAAAAGAATAAAATCATGAATATAACAAATGCAGAAAGATATATCGGAAATCTCTTTTTGATTAAATACTTTAAATATGATTTCATTTTATATACCCCCTAGATTCAACCTCAATAACAAATAGTTCTTCAAAATCTATACTGATTTCATCGATGACTAAAGGATGATATTCCTCCATCAGTTTTGTCATTTCTTCTAAATTATTCTTTACAACTACAGTAATAAATCTCTTATCCTGCTTGAATGTTATAAATTTCATATTGAAGTCTTCTTCCTTCATTTCACTATCGAAGGCAATCATATATTTATGATATTCCTCTAAATGCTCACTAATATTACCGCTAGATGAAATCTTCTTGGAATCTAAAAGTCCATAGGAATCACAAATATCCTCAAGCTCTCTTAAGGAATGACTTGATATAACTACCGTCATATTATTTTCCTCTTGAACCTTTAACAATTCCTTCTTTAGCTTTAATCTAGCTAAAGGATCAAGTCCGTCGAATGCTTCATCTAAAAATAAATACTTTGGCTTAATCGCTAAGGCTAAGGCACAAAAAACCTGACGCCTCATTCCCTTTGAAAAATTATACATAGATTTTGTTATTGGAATTCCAAAACTATTTAAAAAAGAGAAATATGCCACTTCATCAACAGAATAAAATGCTTTATATAAATCAATTAAATTCTTTGGTGTTGTATTTCTTGAATAAAATGGATCATCTGGAAGTAAGAAGACATCCTTCTTTACCTCAATATTTTCGTAAATAGGCTTATAATCATAATAAACTAGACCTTCTTCTGGTTTCATGATTCCTGCCATAATTTTAAGAAGCGTTGATTTACCTGCACCATTAATACCTACAAGTCCAAATATAGTTCCATCCTCTATATCTAAATTTAGGTCATCTAACACAAGCTTATCAAAGGACTTCTTTATTCCCTTAATGCTAATCATTTTAAATCCTCCTTTAATAAAGCATCTAGTTCCTCAAGGATTTCTTCCTTTGTCACTCCTTGATTTAATAGATTTTTTAAAACATCCTTAATCATAGGATTTTTCTTTTTCTCGCCTGAAACAAAATATCCCTTCTTTGGAATAGATTCAATTAATCCTTCCTTCATTAATTCTGCATAGGCTCTTTCGACAGTCTTGTGGTTTACTCCAATTTCAATCGCAAGCTCCCTGACAGAAGGCATTTTCTCAAAAGGCTTTAATATGCCTAAGGATATATATTTTCTATAATGATTTATAATTTGCTCATATACGCTTTCTTTTCCATTGATTTGCACAAGCTCTGCCCCCTTTGTACCAACTGCCCCAACTGTACCCCCATTATAACACCAAAATAAAAAGAATGGCAATACTTTTTTTTACCAAAATAAAAGGAAGGCAAAGCCTTCCTAAAATTAATTATCACTTCTAGAATATCCACATTTCATGGATAAAGATGCTTGATATAAAACCTTATTTAATGTATTTTGAGCTTCCTTCTTAGCCATTTCACATAGCTTATTATTCGCTTCCTCTAATACCTTAACATCCCTAGATTCATTAAATTTCTTATCATATTCATTGATAATTTCATGTCCCTTTGCAGATACAGAAAGCTGATAACGCTCAATATGCTGAATACAAGCTCCATAATTTGCATCAGCTAAAACGCCAATTAAACGATTTACCCAAAAGAAATTATCTGTAGAAACATCTAGGGTAACATTCGATACATACTCTGGTAATTTCGATACATTCGTATAAAGTGGCAAGGAGGAATTGAATGGGTTTGAACCGAAGGATAGCCATTCAATTGCTTTAATCTCATCATCTACATATGGACGAATTTGTGTGATTGCCATAATACCTGTACGAGAAATACCGATAGGACGATATATGCCTTTTCTTGGGTCATTTGCCTTTTGATATGGATTATAAGGCGTACCCTGATAATAGCTTGATAATATATATTTAATATCCTCAGGTGTAATCTTTCTTTCTGGTACTAAGCTCCATGGAATATCATCAGACTCTGGAGTAAAATCTGCATTATCTCCATCCCATTTATAAGTTTTTGGATTAAAATATCTTCCCATAAACCAAGCTCTTGGTGTGTTATATACATGATCAGAATCCGTATGAGACCCAAAGATATTTCTAGGATTAAATAGTCCATTA
>JAFPSY010000098.1:0-4311 GCA_017413585.1 Acholeplasmatales bacterium | reverse complement strand
GCCTTAGGTCATACCTATGATTATTCTTGTGGTACATGGTCTTGGGCTCAAGATTATAGTAGTGCAGATTATACCTCTTTATGTATAAATGATAATAAGCATAAGGATGTATTACATGCAACGATTACAAGAGTTGTTGTTAAGGATGCAACAGATTTAGAAACTGGTTTAATCAGATATACTGCAGAGGTTATAGCGTTAGGAATTACCTATACAAGCATTAAAGAAGAGGTTATTCCTACAACAAGCCATGAAATTAAGGTGGTATATGAGATTTCTCCAACCTGTACAACACCTGGTAATATTACATATTATTATTGTGAGAATTGTAATAAATATTATAAAGATGCAAATCTTGAAATTGAAATCGCTAAAGAGGATACAATTTTACCAGCTTTAGGTCATGATTATGTTTCTCATAGTCCGCTTCAACCAAGCTGTACAGAGCCTGGCTATGAGGCTTATCAAACATGTACAAGATGTGATTATACAACATATCATGAAATACCAGCCTTAGGTCATCATTTTGAAGAGATAGTTATAAATCCTACATGTCTAGATGCAGGCTATACACTTCATAACTGTACAAATTGTAATGAATCCTATAAGGATACCTATGTTAGTGCCTTAGGTCATGATTATCAAATTTCATATGAATGGAATAGTGATTATTCAAAATGTACTGCCAAGGCTGTATGTAAGCATAATGACTTACATGTAATTCTTGAGGAAGTTAATACAAAGTCAAGCACAGTTACTATTAGAGATTGTGAAAACGATGGTTTAGTTAAATATACCGCAACCTTCTTAAATCCAATCTTTGATGCACAAATCAAGCTTCAAACATTAAAGGCACAAGGCCACATGCAAGGCGAAATGGTGATGGAAAATGTAGTTATGCCAAGCTGCACAAATTCTGGTTCCCACGATGAGGTATATTACTGTAGTACCTGTGGTAGTGAATTAAGAAGAATCAGTGTAATAGATGATGCATTAGGCCATAGCCTAATTCATCACGAGGGTAAGGCTGCAACCTGCCTTGAGTCTGGCTATAAGCCATATGATATTTGTAGTGTTTGTGGATATACAACCTATGAAGAAATTAAGCCATTAGGTCATACGAAGGGTGAGGTTCAAATTGAGGTAATTGAGGAGGCAACCTGTCTTGCTTCTGGAGCTCACTATGAAAAGACCTATTGCTTAGTTTGTGGTGAGGAATTATCTAGCGTAGTGGTAATGGATAAGGCCTTAGGTCACCATTATCAAGAACAGAAAGTATTACCTACATGTACAACACAAGGATATACAACACATACCTGTCTATATTGTGGTAGAAGCTATCAGGATACCTATGTTAGTGCTTTAGGCCATGATTATTCCAATATCGAATATGTATGGAGTATGGATAATACCTATTGTGATGCATATGCATATTGTACTCATGATCATAACCATATGATTCATGAAAAATCCTATGCATCCTATGAATTAATCTCTAATCCTACATGCGATATGGATGGCTTAAAGGTTTATAGTGCTATATTTACAAATATATTATTTAAAGATCAAGAAAAGAATGTTTATACCAATGCCTTAGGCCATAGCTATAGTGATGCTTCCTATACATGGAATGAATATAATTCTATTGTAAAGGCAGAGCGTGAATGTATGGTTTGTCATCATATAGATGAAGAAAATGCACATACAACATATGAGGTTATTGATGCAAGCTGTGAAGAGGATGGAAAGATTATTTATTCTGTAGTATTTAAGAATAATGCATTCCAAAATCAAGAAAAGGAAATCATTCTACCTAAATTAGGTCATTCCTATGGTGATGTATTCTATACTTGGAATAGTGATTATAGTAAATGCATTGCAACAAGAGTTTGTGCTCATGATGAATCTCATAAGGAAATGGAAGAGGCAGTATCTTCTAATGTAGTGGTTGATGCAACCTGTCTATTGGATGGTTTAATTACTTATACAGCAAGATTTGAAAACCGTGAATTTGAGGCTCAGGTGAAAAGAGTAGTCATTCCTGCCTTAGGTCATGATTATCACTTCCATGAAACAACTCTCCCATTATGCTTAGTAGATGGAGTAGATAGCCATTATACATGTGATAGATGTAATGAAATCTTTGATTTAAATCATAATGTAGTAAGCATGGATTCCTTAGTGCTTCCAATGCTTGGTCATGATTATGATATTCCTACATATACCTGGTCAAGTGATCATTTAAGCTGCATCGCAACAAGAATTTGTAAGCATGATCATAATCATATAGAAGAGGAAGTAGCACTATCTACAAATACTAGAATCGATGCAACCTGTCTATTGGATGGAGTTATCCATTATATGGTTTCATTCACAAATTCGGCATTTGATGCACAAGAAATAGATGTCATTTTACCAAAGCTTGGTCACGCGTATGATAATCCAACATATGAATGGAGTAGTGATTATACATCCATTACAGCAACAAGAATTTGTATGCATGATCATAATCATATAGAAAAGGAAACAGTTGCTACAACATCTAAGGTTGTTATTAACCCAACCTGTGAGGATGCAGGCTTAATGAATTATAAGGCACATTTTACAAATCCTGCCTTTGGTAATACATCGATTGATGTTCCATTAAATCCATTAGGTCATGATTATAGTGCTTGGGAGGTAGTAAGTCTACCAAGTGTTGATTCTTATGGTATGATCAGAAGAATTTGTAAGAATGATTCGAATCATATAGAAACAAAAGATATTCCAATGCTAAATGATATAGATTATACCTACACAGTAGTTGATGCGGCTACAGGAGCTAAGGATGGCTTAGGTCGTTATACTGGTACCTTTGAAGATGTATTCATTATGGTTCAGGTAACCTTACCAGCCTTAGGATTTGATTATTCCTTCTATAAGGGTAATACGATTCTATCGAAGCATCATGGATATTTGGGAGATTCCTTAATTGTACCTGATGATTTATCAAGCTATGTTGTTAATGGCTATGTTTATAGCTTTACTGGTTGGGATAAGGAAATACCATCTGAATTAGATAGAGATATCAATTTCTTTGCAACATTTGTTATTTCTGCTGTAATTTATAATGATATCGTAATTGAGATTCCAAAATCCTTACCAATTGATCCAAGCTATAGAGTTGTTGTCGATAAGGATATAAGCTCATTAGCAAAAGAGGATATGCTAAATAAATTAACAAAGAATAGTGATTATGAGGATTTTGATATTACAACATTATTCCATGTTGATTTTGAAAAGGACGGAAATACTATTGATCTTAAGGATAGAACAATAACCATTAAGATTAAAGAAGATGCCATTTCAGATTTTGATAGTGATACAACATTATTCTATTTTGGTCCAAATGGCGAAGTAAAAGAAATGAATTATTATACAGAGGGTGGCTATGTTATCTTTGAAATGGGTAACGTAGGTACCGTTGGATTTGCAAACGATGGATACAATTGGTTATGGACCGTACTAATTATTCAGTCCTTCTCCATTGTATTACTTGCTGGTGTAATCGTTTATAGAAAGAAGTTTAGGGGCTAGGAGGGTAAGCTTATGAATTTAATAATATTATCTAAAATCCCAAGCTTTGTTCTTGCGCTAATTATTATTGAGGTAGTCATTATGGTTGGCCTTGGTGGCTTCTTAATCTTTGATATAGTCAAAGGGAAGCTAAAGGAAAGAAAAAAGAAGCGTGAAGAGGAAGAAGCATTCAAAAGGGAAGCTAGGGAAAAATCTATTTCCCTAGATAGCCAAGAGGATACATATTTAGATACAGGTATGTCTGAGCTTGAATATTTAAGAAAGATGACTCTTGAGCAAAGAGAATATATCGATGCTTTAGAAAAAAGAATCAGTCTTACAGAAGAAATAGAAAATCAGAATGTACATCAAAAATTTGAATATGTAGATGAAAATGAACCTATAAACGAAGACGAAGGCTTTAATGAATTCTGGGATTCTATTCCTGTTAAGGAAGGTGTTATCCTTGAAGATGAAGAAGAGCCTATAGAAGAACAAACAGAAGAGCCTATAGAAGAACAACTAGAAGAATCTATAGAAGAGCCAGCTGAAGAATCAGTAGAAGAAGCTATAGAGGAGCTAGAAGATACTTCAGCTACAGAAGATGCTTTTGAGGAAGCTGAAGATTTAAATGCCAATCCGGTTCAAAAGGAAAGAGATCCAAATGAGCCTATGGTCTTTACTGCATCTAGCTTAAAGGCAGTGGGTGAAGATCCTTTAGAGCAAAAGCGTAAGCAAGAAAAGATTCAAGCCTTC
>JAFPSY010000097.1:0-7870 GCA_017413585.1 Acholeplasmatales bacterium | reverse complement strand
ATAATCTAGATTATAAATATTATTATCATAATCTAATACTGGATTAAAGGTAATGGATGCGGTTGGATCTTTCGCATCAGCCCTATATTCACTAAAGGAATAGGAGCCAATATGACGCTTAGCATAGAATCTCTTTTGGTTGGCAGCTTCCTTTGTTGGAGTAAGGTAAATATCAATACCATATAGGTTTGCAGGAACATTAAAGGAAGCAATCTGATCGCGTCCTTCAAAGCTTAAAACGAGATCGTCCTCTAAGGTATTAAGCTTATAATTTGTAAGAATAGAATCATATTCTCCCGTCTTATAGACATCAATAATATAGCCCTCATTTTCATTTTCTGGTATGAAGCCAGTATCAATCGATATGAAATAGGAATCCTCACTTGTTGTGACGACTGGGGCTTTAAAATCAAAGGTCGATTTATAGATTTCATCTGCCATATAATCTGGATAGGTTAGCTTATAGCCGAATTCACCTATCTTCGTTAATTCATCATAATAGGTCGTATATGCAGCAAAATAGATATTTTGTCCTTCATATAGGTCATTAAAATAACCTCTAAAATAATTTTCTTCATCTAATAATCTATTGGTTTCAGAGAGCTCTTCATCAATATAGATTTCCAAATAGGTTTGATAGCCTGTTTGATAATAATCGGAAATAAAGACATTATAGTCTAAATTAAAGGAGCCATCCTCTATAGATACTGTAGGATTGATATCAAATACAGCCTTAGGGCATTCTAGCTTAGATGTGTAGCAATCTAGGGTATAGTAGGTAATATCACCTAAATCATCGTTGGATGCGACAACGGATATCGTATATCTTCTATTTGGAATTAAGCCTGTAACGATTTGTTTTTGGATACCCTCCTCATGAATCTCATATTCCGAATTAAAGGTATCATTATAAACCTTAACCTTATATAGGGTATCTTCCGTTAATTCTAATACATCTATTTTATATTGTAGGTAGTCACTTCCTGCCTCTACCTCTAAAAATTCTACCTTTGGGGCAGCATTCATTACGGTTGAGCCTACCGTCGCAGCAACAATTGCGCAGGCAGAAATAATCGATACTCCACCAGCAAGCGAGGTCGATGCTGTAACTACTGTAGAGGTTGAAGAGGCACTTGAGGCTGTAGAGGCTGTAGTAGAGGCGCTACTATCTATAGCGCCTCCATTCATATTTGCGCCTTCAGCTTCTACATTCTCTCCATCAGCATTTGTATTTTCGCTTTGGTTATTTTGATTCTTTTGTTCTAGCTTTTCATCGAATCGATTCTTAATAACCTTTTTTTCTTCAACGGGCTTATCATTAAAGCCTTCCTTGAATTTTTTAATTTCAGGAGGTAATGGCGCTATTTCCTTAGGTTTATAATATTCGATTGCATCAAAGCGTTTAAACTCTTTAATTTTTCTATTATATTCGAATTCCTTTTTTCTATTAAATTCGTCCTTCATAGAGCTCCCTCCTTTCCTTTATATTAAAAATTCATTAAAAAATTCATTTAAGCCTTTATAAATTTCTCTTAATTTATTTCTTTCCTTAAGCTCTCTTATTTCCTTTTCATAAAGCTTAAGTAAAACATCCTCAGATACTAATTTATATATATTCTTCTTTTTAATCACATAATCATATAGGTCTTTTAAATAGGCTTCTCTTTTATCCTTTAAATCATCAAAATCAAATAAATTTGAATTTAATACTGTATAAATTCCTAATGTGGATTGAATAAAATAAGGAAATCTCATTTTACTTTTAATGCTTGTTAAATAATCATATACATATCTTGCACAAGAAATAAAATCATCAAAGGTATCTACCATATAATTATATTTTGATTTTTTTCTTGTTAGACTTGTCTCATTCATTTTCCATAAATAGGATACGATATCAAAATAATGAATATCCTCTTTATTTAGTGTACCAAGTAAACAGCTTGTAAAATAGGAATCCTCTAAATGTCTAACATTAGGATGAAATCTTAAATTATGCTCCTTAAGATAAAATCTTTTATAAACCTTTCCATGCATCCATGGGTAGGTTTCTTCTCTTTTTCTTAATCTTAAGGATTTTTGATTATCTACATAAACCTCAACCATAATATTGGTGACTAAATAATTGGGATTATATTTTTTTAAATAATCTAAAATTCTACTTAATACATTCGAATTTATATATTCGTCATCTGCATCCATAAACATTATGAATGGCTCATCCGTAGAATCGATTCCCCTTTGTCTTGTAAGACCTGGTCCTAAATTCTTATCATTCCTTAAATAGATAATATTTAATTTTTCATAATTCATTAAAAATTCATTGGATAAAATACAAGTTGATGCATCATTTATAATCGTAACCTGAATATCGTTAAAATCGATATTCTTTTGATTCATAATAGAATCTAATAAATTTTTAATTGTATGTTCATCCTCCATATATTGTGGAATGATAATATCTAGCATAAATATCTCCCATTCTAAATCTTAATAAAGCCTTTATCTATACAATATTCTATAGAGGCTACTGCTTTATTATAATCTGATATTTCAATTAAAACTGTGGTTTTATCATCTAATTGGCTTATATATTCAAATACCTTTTTAAAATCAATAGAGCCCTTACCAATCTCATCATGAGAATCTATAGTACCATCATTATCATTGATATGAATATGCTTAATATAAGGCTTAAGAATAGAAAACCAAATATCTAGGCTTGTATTTGAAATATTTGCGTGTGCAAAATCTAGGCAAACACCAATTCTTTCATGATTAATTTCTTTTACTAAATCTCTTAGTAAATAAGGATCTAAATCAAACATATTCTCAATATAGATTTCTAAATTTGGGAATTCCTCTATTAATTCTAAATAAGCCTTCTTATTATATTCAATCCATCTTCTTCTATATTTTAAATCCTTCATCCAGGTAATATAGTTCGTATGGAAGATTACTCCCTTACAGTTGAGCTTACTCGCAATCTCTAGCGATTTTTTTACTCTATCATAGGAGATTTCTTGAATCCTTTGATCTATAGAATCTAATACAATATCAAAGAATGCACCATGAAGAGTATCCATAGTACGATTGTATTTTTTATATTCATCTATGATACTAGATATCTTATTCTCATCATCTAAGGTATCTGGAATAAAAAATTCATTATATTCAAATCCTAAATGGTATTTTTTAGATAATTCTATATATTTTTCCTTTTCCTTAAGATTTGGAATAACAAAATATCGCATAGAAACTCACCTCAACTAATATACTAATTATATAATTATAATTAGATTTTTTCAAATACATTTATGATAATATATGGCTTTTTCTATAATTTACAAAAGGAAATAGATTATGGTAAAATAGTAGATAAACGAAGAAAGGCATTTATTGGTATGGAAAAATTCAAAATGATTTGGAAAAAATTTCATATTACCGCTTTATTCATCGTAATTTCCGTTTATCTTCTACTGGTTACCCTATTATATTTTGTACTGAAGTGGAATGATGTTGTAGGTGCAAATGGAAAGCCCTATACATTCTTAGATGTATTAATATTTAATGTTGTAACCCTAGCAGGAAATGATTATGAATTCATAGACAATAATCAAACAAGGCTATTAGGTATTATCTTCTTAGCCTTTGGTACGATTGCTATATCTATGTTTACTGGTTATATTTCCTCTGCGTTTGTAGAAAAAAGATTAAATCAAGAAAGGTCGATAAAGAAAATGCAGCAAATGAAAAACCATATTCTTATACTAGGATATAAAAATGATTTAAAGGCATTAATCCTAGATATTATAAGAAAAAATGATAAATTAAAAATGGAGGATATCATTTTAATTAATAATCTAGAGCAGGAAAAGCTAGATTTAATTAAAGAGGATAAGGACTTCAAGAATCTAAATATATTAAAGGGTGATTATACGATTAAGCAAACCTTATTAAATGCGAATGTTAAGGAAGCATCCAAAGTTTTAATCATCGGGGAAAATATAGAAAGCCTAGATGATGAATTAATTGATTCTAGAATCTTTGTTACCGCATTAATGGTAAGAAATCTAAATTCAAAATGTCATATATGCTGTGAGGTAAGAACGAAAAGATATAGAGATTACCTTTTACAGCAAAATTGTGCTGAGGTTGTTTATTCAGAGGAATATACAAGATATATACTATCTACCTCTACGAACTATAGTGGTATGTCCAAGGTTATGTCTTCCTTCTTAGATAATGGAGATGGAACAAGTGTACAAATCATTAAAATTGAAGATCAATGGGTTGGAAAGAAATATAAGGAATTATTTGATTATTATAAAAATGAAAAGAAATATTTATTAATTGGTGTCTTAGAAAACATGGGTGTAGAAAAGGAGCTTAAGCATCAGATTTTATCCGATGCACAAAAATCTACAAACTATGGTGAAATCATTCAAAAGATGAAAAACATTAAAAATATTGAGATGAATAATCCAAAATTAAATCCACAGGATGATTTCATATTAGATAAGAATATGGGAGCAATCATTTTAGGGGAGGAGAAATAATGGATATTATAGAAAAGAAAAGCATATTAAAAAAATTCCCTCTTCTATCTACCATAGATGATAAGGATTTAGAGGCACTAGCCTCTATGGTTTTAGAAGAGGAATTTAATGAAGGGGATGTCATCATTAAGGAAAATGATATCGATACGACTATGTATTTATTGATAGAGGGTACTGTTGATGTCATTAAAACAACCATCTACAATGAAGAATTTGTTTGTGCAACCCTAAAGGATGAAATGCATATCATCTTTGGTGAAATGGCCTTAATTGATAAGGATAAAAGATCCGCAACTGTGATAGCGAAAACAAATTGTAAAACCTTTTCTCTCTCGAGTGATGACTTCAATACCTTCTGTGAGGAATACCCTAAGGGTGCAGTTAAGCTTTTAAAGCTAATGAATAAAAATATCATTCGGAATTTAAGAAGCGAAAATGAAAATTTAAAGCTTATTTATCAGGCTTTAATTGAAGAAATTGAATTTAATTAAAAAAATCATCCGCAGATGATTTTTTTATTTTTATAATAATGTAATTCCGTTTTCCTCTAATACCTTTAGATCATTATCGTCCCATACACTAGATTGAACCTCACCAATATGAGCCTTTCTTAGCATGAACATACATAATCTAGATTGACCGATACCACCACCAATAGTAAGTGGTAATCTCTTATTTAGGATATCCTGTACATATGGGTTTTCCATCTTGAATTCCTCACCCTTAGCCTTAAGCTGGCTTACAATAGATTTTTCATCTACACGAATACCCATAGAAGAAATTTCAAAGGCGATATCAAGTACATCATAATAAAGTAGGATATCTCCATTTAGGCTCCAATCATCATAATCGGCAGCTCTACCATCGTGAGGCTCTCCATTCGATAATTTTCCACCAATACCAAGTAAGAAGACTGCCTTCTTCTCTTTACAAATTAGATATTCTCTTTCCTGTGGTGTTTTATCAGGGTATCTTTGTAATAATTCCTCTGAGGTAATGAAATAAATATCCTGTGGTAATTCATTATATAAATGAGGGTGTACCATAGATACCTTATGCTCAAGCTCTAAAATAACAGAATAAATATCCTTAACCGTCTTTCTTAGGAAGACCTCATTTCTATCGTCTCTATCAATAATCTTTTCCCAGTCCCACTGGTCAACATAAGCACTATGTAGGGTATCTAAATCCTCATCTCTTCTTATCGCATTCATATCCGTATATAATCCTGTATGAGGGATAAATTGATAACGCGCAAGCGCATGACGCTTCCACTTTGCTAAAGATTGTACAATTTCAACCTCGGATTCAATATTCTTAATATCAAAATTTACTCTTCTTTCGTATCCATTTAAATTATCATTTAAGCCTGTTTTAGGGAATACGAATAAAGGAGCTGAAACTCTTGTTAAATTTAATTTATCTGCAAGTAATCTTTCAAATGTATCCTTTACAAATTTAATGGCAATTTCTGTATCTAATAATCCTAATTCTGATTTATAATCCTTTGGTATAATTAATCTTTTCATAAGGATCCCTCCAAAAAATAATTTACGACTATTTTATCACAAAATAATTGTGATGAAAAGAATATTATTAAATTAAATGAAGAAAAATCAATATTTTTTTGAATAAAAAACAAAAAATGGAATATTTTTTGAACGAATTAAGAAAAGAGGGTATTCCTTACCCTCTTATATATGGATTATATAATTTTTCATTCTTTATAGTTGTTTTAGGACCATGTCCTGGGTATACAATATAATCCTCCGGATAATAGTTTATAATTCGATTTAAGGATTTTAAAATATCTGTATAGGAGCCTGTTGGAAAATCTGTTCTACCACAAGATCCCATAAATAGGGTATCTCCACTAAATACATAATTTAAAAAGCTAATACATATAGAGCCCTTTGTATGCCCCTTTGTATGTAATATTTTAAATTTATAGCCAATAAGATCTATTTCATCTAAATCATTTAATAAATGAACATTTAAATCTCCTATAGAATATGGGCATACTCTTCCAAACATATCATATAAGGATGCCAAACTATCATATAAGGAATCACTATCTAGCTTATGAATATAAATAGGTAAATCTAGGAAATATTCGATTCCATCGATATGATCGATATGGGCATGAGTAATAAATATAGCCTTTGGAATATAATTTTCCTTAATATATTTAGCTGCATCCTTATATCCTAAGCCTGGGTCTATAAGTACACATTCCTTTTTCTCATTCGATATAATATAGCTATTGGTATCTAGTTGCCCTGTTGTTATACATTCGATCATAGTCTCACCTCAAAATTATTATATAAAAAAATAAAAAACCAAGCAATGCTTGGTAATTTATTTATGATCTTACTTCTTTTCTTTATGTACAGTATGCTTACGGCAATGAGGACAATATTTTTTAATCTCCATTCTTTCAGGAGTTGTCTTCTTGTTCTTGTCTGTATAATAATTCTCGTTCTTGCATTCAGAACAGATTAACTTTACTAAGTCACGCATGTCTTTTTCCCCTCCAGACCTAAAGATTAACTTCCTAAGGTATTATATCAAAACGAAGGGATTATTGCAACAGGATTTTTATTTTTTTTGTAGTTTCTATTTCTCGTTTTAATGTATAATATGTTTAGGTGATGTGAAATGTTTTATAGAAATGATACAAAAGTCGTAAAAGTTGGAAATATTTATCTTGGTGGAAATAATCCTATTCGTATCCAAAGTATGTGTAATACCAAAACAAAGGATGTAGATGCAACCGTTCATCAAATTCTTGAATTAGAGAGATTAGGCTGTGAAATCATTCGTGTTGCGGTATTAGATATAGAGGATGCCTATTCCATTCATAAAATTAAAGAAAGAATACATATTCCTTTAGTTGCAGATATTCATTTTGACCCAGAGCTTGCGATTATCGCAATTAAAGAGGGTGTAGATAAAATTAGATTAAATCCAGGTAATATTAGAGATAAGGATAAAATCAAAGAAATAGTAGAACTATGCAAGGAAAGGCATATTCCTATTCGTATTGGTGTAAATGCAGGCTCCTTACCTAAGGGATGGGAGACATCCGCAGAAAATATGATTCGAGCTGCCAAGGAGCATATTGAAATATTAGAGAATTTAGGATTCTATGATATTGTATTATCCATTAAAGCATCAAATATTAAGCTATGTATGGAAGCATATAAGCTTGCGAGCGAAGCATTTAATTATCCTTTACATGTTGGTATTACAGAAGCTGGTACTGATTTTAAAGGATTAATTACATCTTCTATTGGTTTATCTAAGCTATT
>JAFPSY010000096.1:0-5133 GCA_017413585.1 Acholeplasmatales bacterium | reverse complement strand
CGATCTAGTAATCTTTGGTTGCCCTGCGATGGGTGCAGAGGAGCTTGAGGATTCTACTTTCCGTCCATTCTACGATGAGTATAGAAGAAAAAAGGAAAATGCTAGGGTGGCATTGTTCGGTTCATACGATTGGGGAGATGGTGAATGGCTTAGACTTTGGGAGGCTGAGACAAAGGAATCTGGCGAAGAGGTTTTAGGAACACTAAAGGTCAATGGAGATATTAGTGTTGCGGATTCTAGTGAATATGATGCTTTCGTGAAAGCGTTATAAAGCGGGGCTTAGCCCCTTTTCTTATATTCTTTTTTAAAAATATTTCATGTTAACATATTTTATGTTAAAATAAAAAATTGAGGTATGTTATATGAAGCTAGTAAGTTGGAATGTTAATGGATTAAGAGCTTGTATGCAAAAGGGCTTTATGGATTTTTTTAAGGAGGCCGATGCGGATTTCTTTTCTATTCAGGAAACGAAGATGCAAGAAGGACAAGCTGATTTAGAAATTGATGGCTACTATAGATTTATGAATTCTGCAATAAAGAAGGGCTATAGTGGTACACTCATATATGCGAAAAGAAAGCCTTTAAATGTGACCTATGGCTTATTTAAAGAATTATATAATGATGAGGGTAGAGTCATTACATTAGAATATGAGGATTTCTATTTGGTAAATGCCTATGTTCCAAATGCACAGGAAGGCTTAAAAAGACTCGATTACCGTATGGAATATGAGGATAATCTAAGAAGATATTTAATGGAATTAGATAGTAAAAAGCCTGTAATTTATTGTGGCGATTTAAATGTTGCTCATGAAAGAATTGATATTAAAAATCCAGATTCTAACACTAAAAATGCTGGTTTCTCTATTGAGGAAAGAACTAAGATGACCGAGCTTTTATCTAGTGGCTTCACAGATACCTTTAGATATTTATATCCAGAAAGGGTTCTATATTCCTGGTGGAGCTATCGCTTCAATGCGAGATTAAATAATGCTGGATGGAGAATTGATTATTTTATTGTTTCCAATCGTATTAAGGATAAGGTAAAGGATTCTATAATCGATACAGATATTATGGGTTCTGATCATTGCCCTGTTGAGCTAATTATAGAAATTTAGGTGATATTATGCTAATTAATGAAATGCTTGGAATTAAATATCCTATTATTCAGGGTGCAATGACTTTGATTACGGATGGTAAATTTGCATCTACCGTATCGAATGCTGGTGGTCTTGGAATTATTGCATCAGGTGAGTGGGATAAGAATAGAGTAAGAGAAGAAATTCATATCGCAAGAAGCTTAACAGATAAGCCCTTTGGCGTCAATTTATATATGATGAGTCCGTATGTTGAGGATATCGTTGATTTAATCATAGAAGAAAAAATACCTGTGGTTACCACAGGTGCACATTCTCCTGAAAAATATATAAAGAGATTTAAGGAAGCTGGATGTAAGGTATTCCCTGTTGTAGCTAGTGTTACTATGGCAAAACGAATTGAGCGTTTTGGTATTGATGGTGTTATTGCAGAGGGAATGGAATCGGGTGGACATGTAGGTGAGGCAACAACGATGTCTCTTTTACCACAGATGGTTAAGGCACTAAAGGTTCCTGTAATCGCTGCAGGAGGTATCGCATCAGGAAGCCAGATGACTGCCGCATTAGCTATGGGAGCTTCTGGAATTCAAATTGGCACAATTTTGCTTGCTAGTGAAGAATGTGATGTTCATGAGAATTATAAGAAGGCTATTCTTAAGGCACATGATAATGACACTACGGTAATCCTTAAAAATACAGGTGCCCCAGTACGTGTTTTAAAGAATCGTCTTGCAAGAAAATATTTAGAGATGGAAAGAAATAATTCCATAGATGAAGAAGCATTAAAGGATAGCTTTGATGCATTATTTAGAGGCATATTCCAAGGAGATTTAGAAAATGGCTCTATGCCTTTAGGACAAATTGCTGGCTTGATAGATGAAATAAAGCCAGTAAAAGAAATTTTAGATGATATCATAAGGGAATCTGTTATAGCATATGACTCCTTAAGTGATAACATAAATAAATTAAAGGAGATGAAATAGTTATGCTTTCAGAATTTTTAAAATCGAGAATGAAAGATGCTAAGGCACTTTGTATTGAGCTTAGAAAAACATTTAAATATGTTAGTGTGCTTGGTACTGATGTACGTGTACAAAGTGTTATGGCAAACCGTATGTCAACTTCAATTCAGGATGAAGGTTTAGGCTCTGAATGTGGCTTCGTCGTAAAAATGAAGAACGACAATGCATTCTTTGAATATTCCTTAGATGATATATTAGGCGATAAAGAAGAATTAGCAAAAAAGATTATTAGCTCTTTAAAAATAGATAAGGAGCTAGAGGAAAAAATGATTCAAACAGGGGACATTTCAGATGATCCTTTAGAAAAATCATTTATAAGAGAATCTGATTTAGATTCCTATAGTGTATCGGATAAGCTTGAATTTGTTACAAAGCTTAAGGATTTAATGCTTACTAAATCAGAAAATATTTTAAATGCTGTTGCTGTAATTCAGACATTAAATGTTTCTAAAATTTTTGTGACAGAGCATAGAACTCTTGATCAAAATTACACTTGGGTAAATGGTAATTTAGTATTAGTTTATCGTGAAAATGATCAGGTAGTACAGTGCCGTGAGGGTGCATGGGATATTACAGTGAAAAAGACTATGGAGGAATTGCCAAAGAAAATGGATAAGCTTTTAGATAAGGCTCATCATTTAGCATTCGCAAAGCCAATTGAACCAGGTATGTATGATATTATTACAGATCCATCCATTACAGGCTTAATTGCTCATGAGGCATTTGGCCATGGTGTTGAAATGGATCAATTCGTTAAGGATAGAGCCTTAGCTAAGCAATATGTTGGTAAATATGTTGCATCCCCAATTGTAAATATGAGGGATGGTGCTGCAAGTGTTGTATCTACAGCTTCCTATTTCTTTGATGATGATGGAGTATTAGCTCAGGATACATTAATTATTAAGGATGGTATTTTAGTTTCTGGTATTTCTGATATGGCCTCTGCCCTACAGCTTGGCACAAAGCCTACAGGAAATGGTAGAAGAGAAGCATTCAGCCATAAGGCATATACGAGAATGACAAATACATTCTTCCTACCAGGCAAGGACAAGCTTTCTGATATGATTAAGAGCGTTAAGCATGGTTATTATATTTGTGAAACCAATAATGGTATGGAGGACCCTAAGAACTGGGCAATTCAGTGCGTAGCTGAATATGGTATTGAAATTGTAGATGGAAAGCTTACCGATAATTGGGTATCCCCTGTTGTTATGAGTGGCTATGTTCCTGATTTATTAAAATCTATTACTATGGTTTCTGATGGCCTTGAAATTGAAGGTGCTGGTGCTTGTGGTAAGGGCTATAAGGAATGGGTTAGAGTTACAGATGGTGGTCCATCTTTGAAAGCGAAGGTGAAGCTAGGATGATCGATTTAGAGCAATTAATAAAGAAGAATAAAAACGTTAGTGGCTATAGAATTCTAAATATAATTCAGGAATCCTTCCAGCTCTTCTTTGTACATAAGAACCTAGAAACTATCCGTAATAATGAGGTATCTCAGCTTAAGGTTACCATTTATGTAGCTCATGATGGCTTTATGGGTGAATCTGAATTCCAGGTTTATAAGGCATATAGTGAGGCTGAAATTGAAGAAAAGATTAGCCAGGCTGTAGATAAGGCGAAATTAATCAATAATGAATATTTTGAATTACCTAAAAAGGAAGTTAAATCCTTTGAAAGTGATTCTAATTTCAATGATTATTCTAAAGAAGAAATTGCAAAGATGACACAAGAGGCATGCTTCAAAGCAGATTCATTTAAGGATGGATCTATCAATGCACTTGAAATCTTTATTACTAAGAATAAGATTAATATTAAGAATTCAAACGGCTTAGATATGACTCAGGTAAAATATGATGCAATGGTTGAAGCTATTCCTACATGGAATGGTGAAAAGGAATCTGTTGAATTATATGAGCAATATCATTTTAATGAATTTGATGCAAAGAAGCTTACTGCAGAAATCTATGATAAGATGAATGCTGTTAAAGCTAGATATGAGGCCGTAAAGCCAGAAAAGCTTGGTAATATAAATGTTCTTTTAAGACCAACAGAATTAGAGACTCTTTTAGGTGAAATTACTTATGATTTAAATTTTGGAGTTGTATATTCTCATTCGAATAAGAATCCTATTGGAACGAATTTGCAAGAGAATGCTTTAGGAGATTTATTAAACATTTCTAGAATTGGAATGGTAAAGGGATCTGTAAATAGCTCTCATTTTGATGAAAATGGTACTACATATAAGGATACATTAGTTGTAGAGAATGGTATTGTTAAATCCTATTGGGGTAATATGAAGTTTGCTCAGTATTTAAAGGTAGAGCCAACAGGTAATTTACCTATTGTAAAATTAGGTTTAGGAAATAAATCCATAGATGAATTAAAGAAGGAGCCATATTTAGAGTGTGTTTCTATGTCTGGAATTCAAGTAGATTTATTATCCGATTATATTGGTGGAGAGGTAAGATTAGGCTATTATTTTGATGGTGCTAAAATCACTCCTGTTACAGGTATCTCCATTAGTGCAAGATTATCCGATGTATTAAAGAATATGTATTTATCTAAAGAAGAAGAGGTTCAGGATGGATACTATGGACCAAAGCTTGCATTATTTAAAGGATTCAATATCCAATAATATATATTATAAAGATGAAATAGATCGAATTTTTTATGATTCGGTCTATTTTTTTGCATTGGTCACATTTTGCAACAAAGAAGTAATAAAATAAAGCTGCAATCAGGGTTGAGGGCACAAAAAAATGGCAATGAAAAGGAGAATGAAAAAAAGATAAAATAGTTGTTGACACTGTAAGTGGCAAGTGATATAATGAACAAGGCTTCGCAAAATCTGAGAGGCCAAAACTTAGGTCTTTGAAAACTATATATGACGAACTAAAACGTGTAGAATAAACGAACAAGCAATTCTTTTATTTAGAAGAAGAATGAGCAAAAAAGATTAAAACAAACAAAAATAAATTTTTGGAGAGTTTGATCCTGGCTCAGGATTAACGCTG
>JAFPSY010000095.1:0-7690 GCA_017413585.1 Acholeplasmatales bacterium | reverse complement strand
GGAAAAGTAATCGTAATTACTATTTTTGAGGCATTAATGGCAGTAGTGGTAGTATTCTGTCTATGCTTCTTTGTACTTAGAATTTCATTAGGATTCTCAATGGTATTAGCAGCATTATCCAGTGCAACAGCGCCTGCTAGTACAATTATGACAATTAAACAAACTAAAGCCAAAGGCGAATATGTAAATACACTTTTACAAGTAGTAGCATTAGATGATGTTGTATCCTTACTAGCATTTAGTGTTGCACTTGCATTACATGGAGCCCTATCCGCAAATGGCGGTGCTTCATTTAATAGTATTGGTTTACCAATATTACTAAATATTGCATGCTTAGCATTAGGCTTTGTTTTTGGTTTATTGTTAAAGGTTTTATTGCCTACAAAAAGAACATCGGATAATAGATTAATTATTGTTATAGCTACATTATTCTTATTCTGTGGTATTTGTGCTTTGATGGGACAATCTCCACTTTTAGGCTGTATGGCAATGGGTATGACATATATTAATGTATCCAAGGATGAAAAATTATTTAAACAATTAAGCTATTTCCAACCACCTATTATGCTGTGCTTCTTCGTAATGAGTGGTATGAGATTTAATTTAAAATCATTTACGGATATGACACGTGTTGGTATAGCACCATTATTTGTTGTATCCTTAGTTTATTTCTTTGCTAGAATAATTGGTAAATATTTAGGTGCATATTTAGGTGGCTTGAGTACAAAAAGCGACAAAAAAATTACTAGATATTTAGGTCTTGGCTTAATCCCTCAAGCTGGTGTTGCAATAGGTTTATCTATCATGGGTGCAGAAGCTATTGGTGGTAGCGATGGTGTTGCACTTCAAACAATTATTTTAGCTTCAAGTGTTCTTTATGAATTAGTAGGTCCTGGTTCTGCAAAATTAGGCTTATATTTATCTAAATCTTATTCTACAGATATTGATGAATTAGTTCCTCAAGAAATGGTTGTTGCAGAAGTGAAAACTAAAAATGATGTTGAAATTTTAATTGAACAAATTAATAGAATTCGTCAAAATATTCCTACTGTTGATGTTGTTGCCGAGGATGAAGAAGCATTTACTGAAGCAGCAGAAGAATATATAGAAGAAAATATGCTGAGAAGAAAATTTATAAATAGGAGATAAATCATATGAATGTTTTAGAAATAATAGATCCAATTAGTAAATTGCTTACGAATGGAACAGATTTAGATTTTGGTGTAAAAATTATTATTAGAGTTTTTATAACAATTATTTTAGCAGCATTTTTAGGTATTGAAAGAGCTAATAAAAGACATGCTGCAGGCTTAAGAACATTTATCATTGTTTCTTTAGCTGCTACAATTTCATCTTTAACAGATTCATTTTTAATGGCTAATTATCCTGTAGTTATACCAGCAATGTCTGCTGCAACTGCAATTGGTATTGCCATTATTTCAAGTAATACAATTTTATATTCAAGTAAAAATCAAATTAAAGGTTTAACAACATCTGTTGCCTTATGGGGTCAAGCATTTGTTGGTTTCTCATTAGGATTTGGTTTATACACTGTAACTTTAGTTGCTGCTATATTATTGATTCTTTCTTTAAGTGCATTACCAAAATTAGAAATTTATTTAAAGAATAGATCAAATCATTTTGAAATACATCTTGAATTAAAGAACAAAACGGATTTATCTGATTTCGTTCAAATTATCAGAAAATTAGGTTTAATAATTGATGATATTGAAGCAAATCCTGCGTATGCAAATACTGGTTTATATGTATATACAATTTCATTATCCATTTATAGTAAAGAATTAAAAAAATATAAAACTCATGCTGAAATAATTGAAGCATTACAATCCATTGATTATATTAGTCATATAGAAGAAATTAGCATGTAAAAAAAACGCCTCTCTAAAATTTGAGGTTGTTTGTAGGTTGGTAACAACCAATCGTTTTAAAGATTTTGAAAAAAAGGAAATCAATCTCGTCAAAAATATGGTTGGTAGATTTCCTTTTTTATATGTCAAATAAGTCAAATGAAGTGACATTTTAAGTGACATATAATACTATAATAACGAATTTGGCTTTAGATTTAGTTTTTATAGACTTTCACTTTATAACATAACAAGTGTAAAACTCAGGGAGAATACTTTTATTTCGAAAGAAATATGATATAATTCTTATGGAGGTTATATAAAAATGGACAAGAAGAAAAAAGAAAAATTATATGATTTAGAGGGAAATGTAATCAATTTATACCAGGTTGTTGAGCTTAAAAAGGAATACACTGAAGAAGCATTCCCGGCTTATGGATACTATGGTATTTTAGTTGTTACATTAGATGATGGAGATAAGATTTCTAATTTAAAGCTAAACATTGGACCTAAGGAATCATCCCTAGATGATGCTTATAGAAATGTTCAAGCTAAGATTGATGAAATCAGAAGATTACTAGAAAAACTAGCTTAAGAGAAAGACTGAAAAATCAGTCTTTTTTTAAGCATACGAATGTGCTATAATTCATTACAGACTAAAAGGAGGCTCTTATGAATATTACATTTGATGATGTTTCATTTAAATATATCGAAAGAAAAATATTAGATCATGCCTCCTTTTCGATTACAGATTTAGATAAGGTTGGTATTGTTGGTGTTAATGGTACAGGAAAAACAACAATGCTAAAGCTTATTATGAAAGAGGAAATGCCTAATTCAGGGGCTATTATCATTTCTGGTGGAATGAGAATAAATTATTTGAAGCAGGATCCTATATTTGATGAAAATAAGGATTTATTATCCATTGTCATGGAGGAATCTACTAAGGAATATCCTGTTATAGAATATGAAGCCAAAAGCATTTTAACAAAGATGGGCTTTAGTGATTTAGGGGTTACAACCAAGCATTTTTCTGGTGGCCAAAGAAAAAGATTAGCCCTAGCTAAGGTATTAGTTACTCCATGTGATATTTTAATATTAGATGAGCCTACAAACCATTTAGATAATGAGCTTATTTTATGGCTAGAAAAATATTTAATCAAATGGAAAAAGGGCTTATTAATGGTAACCCATGATCGATATTTCCTACAAAGGGTTTGTAATAAAATGATGGAATTAGATTTTGGTAAAATCTATTTATATGATGCGAATTACGATTCCTTTTTAGCCTTAAAGGCAGAAAGATTAGAGGAAGAGGAAAAGGCATCGAAGCATCTAAAGCAAATCCTAAAATCCGAAAAGGAATGGATGGGAAGAGGAGTAGAGGCAAGAAGAACCAAGAATAAAGCTAGAATCGAACGCTTTAAGGCTTTAAGTGAAATTGAATTTAATGAACAAAAGTCTATGGAATTTTCAAGCATGGAAACAAGGCTTGGTAAAAAGCTTATTTCCATGAAGCATGCCTCTAAGGCCTTTGGTGATCATATATTATTCCAGGATTTTAGCTTTGATTTAGCTAAGGATGATATCATTGGTGTCGTAGGTGATAATGGCGCTGGAAAATCTACCTTATTCCGCATATTAATGGGGCTTGAGCCATTATCTAGTGGAGAGCTTATTAAGGGTGAAACCCTAAAAATAGGCTATTTTTCTCAGAATTTAGAATTGATTGACCCAGAAATTAGAGTTATTGATTATATTAAGGATACAAAGAATATCATCGATACCCTAGAGGGTAAGATGGATGCAGAAACCCTACTTGAAAATTTCTTGTTTTCTAGGGATTTACAATATACGAAGGTAAAGATGCTATCGGGTGGAGAAAAAAGAAGATTACAGCTTGTAAAGGTTCTAATCGACAATCCGAATGTATTATTATTTGATGAGCCTACGAATGATTTAGATTTATATACCTTAGAAATATTAGAAAATTATTTAATGGATTTTAAAGGACCTATTTTAGTTGTATCTCACGATAGATATTTCCTAGATAAAATATGCAATAAGCTATTTATATTTAAGAATGGCTATATTGAGGAATCCTTATTATCCTTTAGTGAATACCTATCAAATAATGATTCTACTATTCTAAAGGAAGAAACCATTAAAAAGGAAAAGCCTAAGGCAAACCGTATGCCAAGCGCACTTCGCCGTGAGCTTGAAGAGGCTGAAAAGAGGATGCCTAAGATTGAAGAAAGAATCCGTGAAATAGAAAAAGAATTAGAAGAGGCACAAACGGATTATAAAAAGCTAATGGAATTATCTTTAGAAAAGGATAATTTATCTATGGAATATGATTCTTTAATGGAACGTTATTTTGAATTACTAGAAATAAAGGAGTCCTATAAGATATGATGCATGAATATTATCAGGTTTATGATAAAAACCTAAAGCCATGTAATTTATTAATAGAACGACCAAATCATGTACCCGACGGGTATTATTTTGGGATTGTGGATTGTGTTTGCTATAACCTAAGAAATGATTCCTTTTTAATGACAAAAAGAAGTAAGGATAAGCCTTATATGGCAGGACATTTAGAGGTGACTGTTGGCTGCATGCAGTATGGAGAGGAGCCTCTTAAATCCATTCAAAGAGAATTGATGGAGGAAACAGGTATACGCCCAAATAAAATTGAGCTTTTTAAAACCTTTATATCCCATCATGCGATTGCACATACCTTTGTTGCCATTTTAGATATTGATCCTGATTCTATCGTTTTACAAATGGGAGAAACAGATGCTTATTATTGGTTTAAGGAAGAAGAATTTAAAAGAATCTGGCAGGGTAGCTTAATAACTCAGGTTCAAAAGACCAGAATATCACCAAATATCGAAAAAATAATTGAACAAATAAAGGTGATGAAGAATGAACGATAAAAGAAACCTATACTTTGGAGTTATAGGGATGGTATTAGGTATTACCTTAGCACTTATTGGTATCCTATATTATGATTATTTCCTTCATGCAATTTGTATTGCTATTGGAATTGTTATCATACTTATGAACATATATCCTTTATTATTTTCCTTCAAGGAAATGAAATATAATAAAAGATTTGTATATATGTTTGTTACATCCCTTATATTTATTCTTTTAGGAATAGCCTTCATCATTAATCATGAAATGTATATTTCTATTATTTTGGGTGTATTTTTAATCATCCTACCTATAATACGGATTCTTTTAGCCAAAAACCATAAAATGCAAATTTATCATGAGGTTCCTTATATCCTTTTAGGCTTAGCATTAGCTTTAAATATATCTCATTTGATATTCCAAATTGCAATTGTAGCCTTTGGTATATTACTTGCAATGTATAGTGGATTATATTTATTATTGATTGTATTTGGCAAAATAAAAAGAAATGATAATGAAGCAGAAGAGGCAAATTAATGCCTCTTTTTTTCTCCTCTCAATTTGGTATAAATACCTTTCATTATTACCCAAATTATTTCATTTTGTTTCTTAAAACTTTAATTATATCACATTATGACATAAAATAATGTTTGACAAGCTTTACATTTGCTGATATACTACAACCGAAATGGAGAGTTAGTCAGTTTCTGACATAAGGAGGTTTTTTATGGCAAAAGTAGCAATTATTACAGATTCGAATAGTGGAATCACACAGAATGAAGCAAAGGAATTAGGAATTAGAGTTGTTCCTATGCCATTCATGATTGATGGTGAGGAATATTTAGAGGATATAACATTAACACAAGAACAATTTTACGAAAAATTACAAGGAGAGGCTAATGTATGTACATCACAGCCTTCCATTGGATTTGTAAATTCTGTATGGGATGAGGCACTAGAATCCTATGATGAGGTAGTCTATATTCCTATGTCTAGTGGATTATCCAATTCTTGCCAAAGTGCTTTAGTTAGTGCTGAGGCAATGTATAAGGATAAGGTATTCGTTGTGGATGATCAAAGAATTTCTGTAACACAGCGTCAGCATACCCTAGATGCTATTAATCTTGCAAAGAAGGGCTATAGTGGAAAAGAGATTAAAGAGATTTTAGAAAGAGAAAAATTTAATTCAGATATTTATATTACATTAGATACTCTTTATTATTTAAAGAAGGGTGGAAGAATCACTCCTGCAGCTGCAGCCTTAGGTGGTTTATTAAAGTTAAAGCCTATTTTAACAATTAAGGGTGAAAAGCTTGATAAATATAGAATGAGAAATCGTGATATGGATAATGCAAAGAAGATTATGATTTCTGCTTGTGAAGCATCCATCAATGGCTTTTTAAAGGATTTAGATGGTAGAACCGATAATGTATTTATAGAGGTTGCCTATACAGGTACGGATAAGGGGCCTGTATTAGAATTTATTAAAGAAATAGAAGAGGTATTCCCTAATAGGCATATTGATTGCAGCCCACTATCCTTATCTGTTTCTTGCCATATTGGTACAGGAGCACTTGCGATGGCCATATCTAAGGCTATTCCAGAACTTGAAGAATAACAAAATTGAGCCAAGTTATTTGGCTCTTTTTTTAAAACATAGTTTTTATATTAAGTGATAAAAATGGCTTTTTCTTGTTTACATATAAAAAATATAGTATAATACAACATAAGTTGAGGTGTTGGATATGAAAAACAAAAAGATTCATCCCTACGTTATAATTATTGTAAGCTTTTTAAGTATTATTGTAGCTGGAACAATTCTTTTGGTTATGCCATTTACAACAAAGGATTTTCATTCCATTGGATTTGTAGATTCTCTATTTATGGCAACAAGTGCTGTATGTGTTACAGGTCTTGCGACAAATAGTGTTACAAATTTTACGATTTATGGAAAAATTGTTATGGTAATACTTATGGAAATAGGAGGATTATCCTTCATTACAATCGCTATATTTTTCTATACGATGATTGGTGCTAAAATTGGAGTTTCCAATAGATTTTTACTTAGAGAGGCATTAAATCAATCCTCTGTATCTGGTTTAATACCACTTGTTAGAAAAATTGTTATTATATCCTTTTCTGTTCAAATATTATGTGCTGGAATTAATATGTTTTCCTTCGTCAATTATTTCGATAATTGGTGGGATGCATTAGGAGTATCCTTATTCCATTCTGCATCGGCATTCAATAATGCAGGATTTGATATTTTTGGAGATTTAGGCGAGGATTCCTTAATTCGCTTTAAGGATGATATTTTAGTAAATATGACAACAATATCTATGATTATCATTGGATCCTGTGGATTTGTTGTATTAGATGATATTTTTAAAAAGAAATTTAAATGGAAGAGGTTTTCTCTTCATTCTAAGATAGCTATTGTTACTACATTATTCTTAATCTTTGGTGGTGCATTATTTATTAAAGCAACACTAAGAGATCCAGATTTTACATGGCTTCAGGCACTCTTCGGGTCAGTAACCTGTAGAACTGCAGGCTTTACAACCTACAATTTAGCCAATTTAAAGGATTATCCTGGCGCTTATTTACTATATACTGTATTAATGCTTATTGGTGCATCCCCTTGTGGTACTGGTGGTGGTGTTAAAACAACAACTTTAGCCGTTGTTTTAATTGCGATTGTGTTCTATGCAAGAGGTAAAAGTGCAAGAGCCTTCGGAAGAAAAATATCCAATGAGCAAATATTCAAGGCGTTTGTTTTAATTGGTATGTGTGTAATTATTGTATTCTTAGGTACCTTCTTAGTAAGTGTCGTACAGACAGATAGAACCTTAGCAGGTACAACAGAAACGTATGGTATGCAAGAAATCCTATTTGAGGTTGCGAGT
>JAFPSY010000094.1:0-3138 GCA_017413585.1 Acholeplasmatales bacterium | reverse complement strand
TATAATAATATGTAAGAAAGGAGATTTAAAAATGAAAAAATTATTAAAATACTCTGGATTCATTTCTTTAGTATTGGTAGTAGTAGCATTCATCTTAATGATGGCTACAAATGCAATTGTTGTAGGTAGTGGTAGCTTACAACTTGTAACTAAGGGTACAGTTGCTATCTTTGGAGAAACCACTAGTACAATTTTAGGTGATGTTAAGACTAATCCTTCTGTACTAGCTTTACTTGCTTGGATTTTCTTAGTTGCAGGCTTAGTTATCGTATTATTAGGTATTATTCTACCTTTATTAAAGGTTCATGCACTAGAGAAGTTTGCAGGCGTATTAAACTTAGTTGCAGTATTATTATTCGTAGTTGCAGGTGTATTCATGTTCATTGTTGTACCTACATTCTATGCTGCAAATAATGCTGATGTTCCAGGCAATGCTGCAATTGGCGCTGGTTGGGTAATTGGTGGAATCCTTGCAATCGTTGGTGGTGCATTCGCTATTTTACCTGCTGCTGCAGATTTCTTAGGAAAGAAGTAAAAGAAGATCAAAACAGACTTCGGTCTGTTTTTTTCTTTTTATAATATATAAATATTATAATTATAATTCTTTTCTTTTAAAAAAAATAAGGTATAATACAATCGAGGTATTATTTATGATTAAAAAGCTTATTCCAGATTATTATTATAAATCTATATATGATATTCCTTTAGAAGAATTATATGAAAAAGGAATAAGACTTATCCTTACCGATTTGGATAATACTTTAATCTCCTATGGACAAACTGATCCAAGTGAGGAGCTTTTTGAATTTAAAAAGAAAATTTTAGATTTAGGCTTTGAATTTATATTAGTATCGAATTCAAGAAAAAAGAGAGTCGATCATTTTGCAGAGCTTTATCAAATACCTTATGTTAAATTTTCAACTAAGCCTTTAAAAAGAGGTATTTTAAAGGCTATAAAAAAGGTTGCTAAAGGAAAATATGAAAGGAATCAAATCTTACTTTTAGGAGACCAATTAATGACGGATGTCTTAGGCGGTAAAAGATGTAAGATTCAGGTTTGCTTAATAGAGCCTATAGATAAAAGAACAGATATATTATCTACAAGAATAAATAGAGGAATTGAATCCTTCTTCTTAAGAAGAATAAAGAAAAAAAGAAGAGAAGAATATGATTTATACTTAAAGGAATTCGCAGGTGAAAAAGATGATTGAAAGAAAATGTAAGGGCTGTGGTGCAATACTTCAGGATCAAAATCCAGAGGAAAAGGGATTTATTCCGACACTTTCAAAGGAAAGTAGATATTGTAAAAGATGCTTCCGCATGATGCATTATAATGAATTACCTAAAATTGTTGCATCAAATAAGGAATATGAGCATGTCATCGATGATGTTATAAAAAAGAATGGATTAATTGTTTTTGTTGTAGATATCTTTGCCTTTAAGGCAACCTTCAATAAAAAGATGATTGATAAATTAAGAAATAAAAATGTTATTTTAGTTGCGAATAAATATGATGTATTTCCACATTCAACGAATGTAGAAAATATAGTATCCTGGCTTAGCCACGAATGTGAAAAAATCTTCTTTAAGGTTGATGCTATTCATATTGTATCCTCTAAGAAGGGGTACTTCATTGAGGATTTAACAAGAACCATTGATCTTGCAAGAAAGGAAAGAGATGTATATTTTGTTGGCTGTGCCAATGTAGGTAAATCCTCCTTAATTAATGCATTATTAAAGAAGAATACCTCCATTACAGATGATGTTGTATCTACATCTGTAATTCCAGGTACTACTCTAAATGAAATTAGAATTCCATTCTTTAGTGATAATAAGGCATTTATCGATACACCAGGATTAATTAATCCATCGGATGTATTAAATGTATTATTACCTGAATCCTATAAGAAGATTATTCCAAATAATGAAATGAAGCCTCTAACCTATCAAATTACAAATGGTAATTCGATTCTACTTGCAGGGCTTGCAGCCCTAAGCTTTACCTCTCATGAAAAGATTTCTGCAATTGTATATGCATCAAATGATTTATATATTCATAGATGTAAAACAGAAAGAGTAGAGGAATTATTTAAAACACAATTAGGTAAGCTTTTAAATCCACCTTTAGAGGCTGAGGTATCTAAAATGAAATATAAGACACTATTTGTTCATTTAGATGGCAAAAGAAAAAGAGATGTATGGTTCTCTGGCTTTGGCTTTGTATCGATTATTGGAGAATGCGATATCGAGGTTAAGGTATTAGAATCTACGGAGGTTTATTTTACAAATGCAATTATCGGATAAGGCTAAAGCCTTAGTAGAAGAAAAATATAAGGATGGTCATAAAAAGAGATTAGAACATATCTTTGGTGTTGCTGAAATGGCAGAGTTTTTAGCGAAAAGATATAATGTTGATGTTGAAAAGGCTAAAGTAGCTGCCTATATGCATGATTATTCCAAATATGATGATCCAAAGGATGCTTTAGGTATACTTAAAGAGGAGGAAATAAAGGAATGCCAAGAATATCCATTCCTATATCATGCCTATTTATCTGCAGAAGCATATAAAAGGCTAATGGACTTTGATATAGATATTTATAATGCTATTAAATATCATGTCTTTGGTAGACCAAATATGAGTATGCTTGAAGCAATCATAATGATTGCAGATTATACAGAAAAGAATAGAGTCTATCCATCCTGTATTGAGGTTAGAAAAATATTAGTTGATGATAATAATCTTAATTTAGCAATATATGAATCCTTAAAAAGAACAATAGAATTTGAGGAGTCTCTAGGCCATAAGGCCCATCCTATGCAAATTATGGTTAAAGAAGAATATAAAAGAAAGGTTTTAGAAGATGAGCTTAGAAGAAGTAATAATTGATTGCCTTGAAAAGGTTAACGCAAAGGATATCTTAGTATATGATACTAAGGAAAGAAGCCCATTTTATGATAAGATGGTATTAGCTTCTGTAGATTCAGCGCGTCAAGCCACATCCGTAATTTCTTATATCGAGGATGAATGTGCTAAAAACAATTTCGATGTAAGAAGTATTGAAGGCAGAGAATCTCCATGGGTTTTAATCGATTGTCATGATGTCATTGTTTCTATATTCACAAAGGAAGAGCGTGAGC
>JAFPSY010000093.1:0-5504 GCA_017413585.1 Acholeplasmatales bacterium | reverse complement strand
GCCGCAACAAACATAAAGTTTCCAAGTTTCGGTCAAAGGATGATAATTGACGTTGTTAAATGGTTTGGGCTGCATTCAACAAGGGAAGCCGAAAAAATAACAGTTGGGGAATGGCTAACTTTTTGGATTAATGGATGCTAAAGTAGATAATAAGGAATTCTTATCTAAATTGAATTTAATCTTACTTGCTAGATTGGATTCATTATTTCCATAAATGATATAAATCATATCATTAACGAATTTTAAATCTAATCTATGAACAACCTTAATGCCTCCATTAGGATCATATTCGGTAATTGCTAAATTTAAACATAAGGAAATATAATCTAAGCTTAACTTTTCACCTAGAGGAATATCTAAGAATATCGATAAATCACCTAAAATATTTAAATGCTTACTACCACTATCAATCGTATCTAAATCGAAATGAACATTGAATGCTTTATTCTCTATTAAATTAAGAATTCTTCTTACCATCTTTGCTAAGGATAGAATATCCTCATTATCCAAATAGGATTCTGGTAATGTAATCGAATAGAAATCAATTTTTTCTACACTACCATCGATATCCAATTCAGTAGAATCGATATTTAGATTAAAGGTACCATAATCCTTATTATAGCTTAATATGAATGTAATCTTAGTAATCATATCAATTAAGCTAGATAGGTCAAGATCAAATCCACTAGACTTAATATTTAAATGATTTAAGATAGAATCTAGCTTATCTTGGGTTAGCTTTGGCATTTCTATCTCTAAGGCTTCAAATACATCTTCTAGGAATTCTTTAGGTTGATTCATATCTATACCAAAGATAACATCTCCATAATATAGATAAAGTATACCCATATGATATTTGAAATAGATATCATGAAGTGTAGAATAAACCTCAATATGGAAATAACCCGATAGGTCATATTGACCTGCATTGAATAATAAATCTATATAACCATTTAAATCCATCTTTATAGATGAAATATTAGCACTTCCATCTAAAGAAATCCTGAAGGATTCCTTATTCACCCAAGAGATTAGTTCTAATACATTCGATACCATATCACTTAAATCTACATATTCTTCTTCTGGCTTTACTACCTTATCATTGGATAAGGAAATATTTGCAAAAATGCCAAAGGAATTTGATGTAAGATTTAGCTTACTACCATCTAAGATAATCTTTAAATCCATATGAGATAAATCATCAAAGAAGGAATTTAATAGTTCTATATTGGATAAATTCATATTCATTTCAAAGGAATTCGAATGTATAACAATAGACTTAATCATAGAAATGAAATCAGAATCAAATAGAATATCTAAAATATCATTTATAGAAATATTAGTATCATCCTCAATGAACATAGATACAGGAATCATCAAATGATTCTTATATAAATCAACGAGTAAGACCTTCTCATAATCCTGATATTTATCGAAATAGGAAGCATTGAATGAAATATTTAAATCCTGATATTTTACATGAATGGATGATGTTAATTGGAATTCCTCCTTAATTGATAAGTTGATTTCACCTAAAACACTTAAATCCTCATGCTTGAAATTTAAATCCATTACAATACTCTCATGCTCCATTAAATCCTTAATGAAGACAAAGAATTCATAGAATTCACCTAAATCTTGGTATTCTATTTCTGGTAATTCAAATCCGTTGTAAGAATCATTTACCATAATTGAAATATCCATTAAATCTTTAATAGATATTACTCCATCAATACCACCTAAGGAATCCTTTAGAGTAATTTGAATCTTAGATAGGCTATCAAGGATTTCACTTATATTCAAATCAAGTTCAAATTCTTCTTCTGTAATCCTTAAGCCCTCGATAAGCTTATCCAAATCCATTTGAAGTAAGCTATCTAGGATAGATAGATTAGATTCCATAAACAATCCTATAATATTCACTAAATCATCCTTAGAAATCTTTAAATGAATATCTTCTAAATCGAAGTATAAAATATCTTCTAGATAATATAAATCTATATGAATATTCTTATTCTTGTAATCGAAATCTATAGCCATATTGGCCTTTAGCTCTTCATTAAAATCTAAATTACCTAAAATGGTACAAGTAAGCTCATTATAGGAGAAAGCCATTTTTATAGCTAAATGCTTCTCCTTTGTTATAGCTAAAATATCCTCTAGGATTGGATCTAAATATCCTAAATTATAGTATTCCTCTTCATTTGGAATTGAAACCTCTTCTACAGTCTCAAATACATTAAGATTTAGTACAGTATCAAAATATATAGCATCTATAGATATAGATTCCATATTCTTTTTTAATGCAATAGCAAGTTCACCTAAGGAATCCATAACAGCACTTAAATCGGCCTTAATACTTAATAGATCCTCTTCTATAGTGATTTCTTCGAATAGCTTTTCAAAATCGATAGATAATAGGGTATCTAAGATATCTGTAGAGGAGCCATCACTGAATTTATTTATAAGCTTAAATACATCATCCTTAGAAATCTTTAGCTTGACATTATAGAAGGATAAATAGAAGGTATCCTCAATATAAATAATATTTGCCACATAGCTTTGATTCTTATATTGAATATTTAACTCTAAATCAAGTTGAATACTATCCTTGAAGGATAGAATTCCTGATGCAGAAATATCTATATTCTTAATTGTTGTATTTAAGCTAAAGCCCATCTTACCTGCATTATATAAGTCTACGATTTGCTTCAAAAGATTCTTTAAAGCCATGAAATCATAATATTCATAATTCTTCTTTTCTACTTTCTTATTTGTAGACGAAATATAAATATTACCTAAAGCATCACCCATAGATACATCTATAGTGATCTTCTCGTCACGGCTAATATTTAAATGTAATACGCCTAAGGCCTCAAGTAAAATAGATAAATCTAAATCTAATGTAATATTGTTTTCTTTTATTTCTAGCTTCTGTAATAGCTTTTCAAAATCTAAGGAAAGAATCGTATTTAAAATATTCGATACATCCATATTAGAATTGAAATCTGTATATTCCTTAATGAATTCCATTAATTCCTTTGTATTAAGCTTTATATGAATATTGGAATAAGAGAAATAAATACAATCCTCAAGATATAGAACCTCAATTTCAAAATTCTTATTCTTGTAATTCAAATCAATATTTGCCATAAGGGCAAGCTCATTTTCAAAATCAATAATAGAATCTATAGTAGCACTTAAATCCTTGTAGGAAATATCTAAGTTAATCTCTAGCTTCTTATCCTTATAAATAGCTAAAATATCATCAATGAAGCCCTCTAAATAAGCTAAATGACTATACTGGCTATCCTCTATAGCTCTTACCTTATAGCCTAAATCACCTATGCTAAAGGAGGCTTTTATATCATCTATAGATATACTTCCATCAAGTCCCTTATTGGAATCCTTAATAGAAAGCTTTATTTCATTTATGATATTCGTAAATTGCTTTAACGATATAGCGATATCTAAAGAATCCTCTTCAATAACTAATTCTTTAAGTAAGGAATCATAATCGATTGTAAAGATTGTCTTTAATAGACTAGACATATCAAAATCATAGGATAAATCTATAGCTTTATTTGTATATTTTTCAATTAATCTTAATAAATCCTTTGTTGTAATCTTTAATTTTGCATTCATCATAGATAGATAAATCACATCATTAAAGTAATATAAATCTAAAGAAATAGAATTATTCTTATAGGATATTTCTAAATTCATATCGAGATGAATACCATCCTTAAAGGATATATTACCTTTAGCTATACCTAAAATATCTTGGTATTTCAATTCTAAACTAAAATCAAGGCTCTTATTCTTAATAATAGATGCAATATCACGAACAATAAATTCTAGATTTGCTAAATCCATAAAATCATTATGGGACTTAGGAGAAATCTTTTTATTCGTTTCTTTAATAGAAAGCTCTACTTTTGTACCAAATAAATCTACATTAGCATATGCACTCTTTAATGCATAGGTATCCCCTACATGCTTAATATCAAAATGAATAGGAAGCTTTATTCCAAGGATATCCAAATTGGTATCGATAGATACATTTTCTCCATCATCCACTAAAGTAGATTTTGATAAATCTGCCATAATCTTATTGACATCTAAGGATAATCCATCTGTATTCTGCTCTGGTAGCACCTCTGTAATCTTAGAGAAAATATTCGTTAATTCTTCAACATTGGCCTTTACCTTTATTCCGCCTATCGATATATAAATATTATCTGTGTATTCTACATATAAGTCACCAAAATCAGCATATACTTTAATCTCAGATAAATCGGATATATTTAATGCGACAAGACCATTTTTCTTAAAGCCATCACCTGCTATATTTAATTCTAAGTTCTTATTTGATTTGTCACTATTTTGTAAAGATTCAACAATTATGCTCATTGGATCTAAAGCATTATCCATTGGATTTTCATCATCTTCTAATACAGATAAATATGCATAGGATTCAAAATAATTATATGGTTCTTCATCAAAGGCTACATTTTCATAGAAATACTCCTCATGGCAATTCGTCTTAGTAATTGCCTCAACACCCATAGATTTTACCTTATAGGTTTCTTGAATATCTGTAGAAACAATTTGCCAATTGGAATTGATTTTCATTTCAAAATGGATATATGCAAATTCTGGTATAATGGCAGAATTCGCATTGGTTAATACCTCTCTTCTATACCAGAAGGGTGCCTTATTTCCATCAGGATCCAAATCAAAATATAGGGTATAGGTACCATCTTGGTTATCCACCATTTTCATTTCTTCCTTATTCGTATAGGTATCACTACAAATGATATAGCCTGTTGCTTGGAAGGGAAGCCAACCATAACGATTGATAATTGTTTTATAGGAAACACATTCAGGCTCAGAGGTAATCCAGGTTGCCGTATCACCACTGATGCTTGTAGCATCTCTTAATAAAACCTTATCCTTCATATAATATTTTTGTTTTGCTGTAGATATAAGACCTGATGAAATCATTGTAACCATAGCCTTACCATCATGAACAACTCTTTTATTATAAATCTGCTGGGTCGCAATGGATGCTTGAGCAGTACCTGTTGTTAATGTATAAAAATCATTCGTATTGGCAATAGTCCAAAGGGCATATGCAACATTCTCCTCAACGGAATGCTCGCTTGGGTTTGTACCATCCTTTGGTGCCTCAAGTAGTGTCGATTCAAAATCAGCCTCAGAATCTTCAATGGTTGCAGGACCTTGATTTAAGGCAAAAATAAAATATCCTCCTACACCTAAGAGAACTGTTGTTAGTAATATAATTATTGTAATAATTATCTTCTTTTTCATAATACTAACTCCTAAAGCATTTAAAACTATCGTAGTAATTATATTACTAAGGTCTAAAAATGTCAAATTTAGTTGACATTTTGAAAATGCATAAAGAAAAGGAGCTATCTAGCTCCTTATGCTTCTACGGTATATGTAGTTACATTTTTTACAGTTTCACCATCGATTTG
>JAFPSY010000009.1:0-8882 GCA_017413585.1 Acholeplasmatales bacterium | reverse complement strand
TCGGATAGGCAATATCAAATTTATTTAAAGCATATTAAGGGCAGTGATGTAAGTGTAAGTGAATATGATTTTGATTTCCTAAAGGAAAAGGAAATGGATTATTTAGGAATGAATATTCAATATAATTTATTCCAAAACATGAAGGAATTATATGCCAAATATAAATCGAATTCTCTAAGTGATTTAAAGCCTAAGGTTTACATGAATGTTATTGCAGCATTTAGTGATTTAAGAGAAATCACAACCAAAAAGGGTGAACGTATGGTTTTAGGTATGCTTGAGGATGAAGCAAGGAATATTAAATTCACTATTTTCCCAAGAATATATGAAAAATTACCATATGGTGTTTTAGTGAAAAATAAATTATATGTATTAAGAGGAATTTTAGAAGAGGATAATAAAAAGGAATTATCCTTCTCTATATCGAATGTCGCTATTGTTGAAGCGTAAGAAAGATGTTTTTGGCATCTTTCTTTTTTTCTATTGACAGATCATAAAAAATGTATATAATAATAGTTGAACAGTTAATCAACTGTTTTACTTAAGGAGGATTTGTTTATGATTAAAACTTATACAATAGAAGTAGATTGTGCAGCATGTGCACTAAAATGCCAGGAGGCAATTAAAAAGGTTGATGGTGTAGTTGATTGTAATATCAATTTCATGACACAAAAGATGTCCTTAAATGCAGAAAATCCTGATGCTTTAATGAAGAAAGTATTAAAGGCTGCAAGAAAGGTTGAGCCAGATTTTGAAATTGTAGAATAAAAATTTATTTTCTACTTTAGTTGAACAAATGTTCAACCAAGGAGGTATATTATGACAAAAAAGCAAAGAAGAATGCTGAAAAATATTATCATTGCCCTCGCATGCTTTTTGGTTGTCCTTACCCTAGATAAGGTATTAAAATATGGCTTTAGTGAATCTTTTCCCTATGGGATTGCATCTATTATTCCTTCAAAAGAATTTGGATGGCTCTTACCCTTTGCCCTATATTTTATGATCTATATTTTTATTGGTCATAATGTATTAAGAAAATCATTCATTAATATTTTGCATGGACAGGTATTCGATGAGAATTTCTTAATGGCTGTTGCAACACTAGGTGCGTTTGGGTTAGGTATTTATACAGGAATTACCGAGCATTCACCAGATGGATTTGATGAAGCCTGTGCGGTTTTACTTTTTTACCAGGTTGGAGAATGGTTTCAAAGCTACGCTGCAGGAAAATCAAGAAAAAGTATTGCAAGCCTAATGGATATTAGACCAGATTATGCAAATCTATTAGAAGAAGATGAAATTAAGGTAGTATCACCAGATGTGGTTCCTTTAGGGGCTACTATTGTAGTAAAGCCTGGAGAAAGGGTGCCCCTAGATGGTGTTTTATCCTTTGGTGAATCTAGCTTAGATATGAGAGCATTAAATGGGGAATCCATGCCACATGATGTAAATGTAGGAGATAGTATTATTTCTGGTGCTATTAATTTAAATAGTACAATCCATATTAAGACGACAAAGGAATATGGTGAATCCACAGTTAAAAAGATTCTAGATTTAGTAGAAAATGCTTCATCTAAGAAGTCTAAGAGTGAAGCATTTATTACGAAATTTGCAAAATATTATACGCCAATTGTAGTAATACTTGCCTTAGCTTTAGCCATTATCCCACCAGTAGTTTATACATTCTTAGGAAATTATAATACCTGGACTACTTGGATTTATAGAGCGTTGAGCTTCTTAGTAGTATCCTGTCCTTGTGCATTGGTTATTTCTGTTCCTATGTCCTTTTTTGCAGGACTTGGTGGAGCTTCCAAAAATGGTATTTTAATTAAAGGATCGATCCACTTAGAAAGATTGAATCAGGCAAATGTATTTGTCTTCGATAAAACAGGTACCTTAACTAAGGGTAATTTTAAGGTGTTTGATGTATATCCTAAGGAAAAAAGGGATGAAATATTAAGGCTTGCCGCTATAGCTGAGGTAGATTCTAATCACCCTATCGCAAGATCTATAGTAAGTGAATATAATAAAGAAATTGAGAAGGGCTATACTCTTTTAAATATAGCTGGCAAGGGTGTTGTTGCGAAAAGGGATGAGGATGTTATTTTATGTGGTAATCATAAGCTTATGGAGGAATATAATATTTCTGCATTAGAAATAGATAATATTGGTACTGTTGTTCATGTAGCCTATAATAATGAATATTTAGGCTATATCGTAATTGCTGATGAGATTAAGGAAGAGGCTTATACGACCATAAAATATCTAAATTCTATTGGGGCTAGAACGATTATGCTTACAGGGGATAACGAAAAAATAGCTTTCCATGTCGCAAAGGAATTAGGGCTAACAGAATTTAATGCGAATTTATTGCCTGTGGATAAGGTTTTAAAGGTAGATGCTATCTTAGGTGAAAAGAAGGATAATGAATTATTATGCTTCGTAGGAGATGGTATCAATGATGCCCCTGTTTTAATGAAATCCGATATTGGTATTTCTATGGGTGGGGTTGGATCTGATGCCGCTATTGAGGCTTCAGATATCGTTCTTATGCATGATGATTTAGGAAGCATTGAGGTAGCTAAAAAAATAGCTAGAAAAACTATGCGCATTGTGTATGAAAATATTGCCTTTGCCTTGTTTGTCAAAATCGTTATTTTAGTTCTTTCTGCCTTAGGAATTACGAATATGTGGATTGCTGTATTTGGCGATGTTGGCGTTGCAATTTTGTGTATTTTAAATGCAATGAGAGCAAATACAAAAGAATATAAATAATAAATTGAAGTTTGGCGCTATATTTTAGCGCCTTTTTTCTAAAGAAAAAGAGATATGAAAACGCTATAATTAGAATATGGGGAAAAAACACTTTTTTCTTTTAAAATGTTTGTGCTATAATATTTCTAGTAAAATAGTCAAATTTATGGAGGATAATTGAATATGGCTAAGAAAATTGTTTCAGATTTAAATGTTAAGGGCAAGAAGGTTTTAATCCGTGTTGACTTTAATGTTCCAATGAAGGATGGAAAGGTTGCTGATGATACTCGTATCAAGGCTGCATTACCTACTATCCAGTATGTTATTGAGAATGGTGGTAGAGCTATCGTTTTCTCTCATTTAGGACGTGTTAAGAGCGCTGAGGATATTAAGAAGAATGATATCACTCCTGTTGCAAAGCGTTTTGAGGAATTAATCGGTAAGCCAGTTAAGTTTGTTAACGCAACTCGTGGTGCAGAGCTTGAGGCTGCTGCAGCTGCATTAAAGGATGGCGAAATCTTAATGTTCGCTAATACAAGAAATGAAGACTTCGATGTAGAATCTGGTAAGGAAGTTAAGCTTGAGTCTAAGAACAATGCTGAGCTTGGTGCTTACTGGGCATCTTTAGGTGATGTATTTGTTAATGACGCATTCGGTACTGCACACCGTGCTGCAGCATCTAATGTTGGTATTGCTTCTAACGTTAAGGAAACTGCTTCTGGATTCTTACTAGCAAAGGAAATCAAGTTCATTGGTGGAGCTGTTGATAAGCCAGTTCGTCCATATGTTGCCATTTTAGGTGGTTCTAAGGTTTCTGATAAGATTGGTGTAATCAATGCATTATTAGACAAGGCTGATAAGGTTTTAGTTGGTGGTGCTATGATGTTCACATTCTTAAAGGCAGAGGGTTATGATGTTAAGGCTTCTCGTTGTGAGGATGAGGAATTTGTTAATTTAGCAAAGGAATTATTAGCTAAGGCAAACGGTAAGATTGTATTACCAGTTGATGCAGTAGTTAATAAGGCATTTGAGGATGTTCCTGGTACAGCTAAGGCTATCGATGCATTCGAGGATGGCGATATGGGCTTAGATATCGGACCTAAGACATTAGAATTATTTGCTAAGGAATTAGCTGGTGCTAAGACTGTTGTATGGAATGGACCTATGGGTGTATTCGAAATGAAGAACTATGCTGCTGGTACAATTGGTGTATGTGAATTATTAGCTAAGTTAACAGCTGAAGGCGCATCTACAATCATCGGTGGTGGTGATTCTGCTGCAGCTGCTGAGCAGTTAGGCTATGCTTCTAAGGTTAGCCATATCTCTACTGGTGGAGGAGCATCATTAGAGTACTTAGAGGGTAAGGTATTACCTGGTATTGCTTGCGTAAATGACAAGTAAGAATAAGTAATAAAAAACTAGTATTTTTCGGAGGATTGTAATATGCAAAAGATGATTGTTGTAAAAAGTACAGTAGGCTTACATGCAAGCCTTGCTGCAAAAATAGTAAAGGCTGCATCACAGTATTCTGTGGAGATCCTTTTGCATTACGACAATAAAACAATTGATGTTAAATCTATTTTAGGTTTAATGTCATTAGCTGTTCCTAGTGGTGAAAATGTAATCATTGAAGCCAATGGTGATCAAGCAGAAGCTGCAATTAATGAAATTGCTGCTATCTTAAGTTAAAAAATGAAAGAGGATTAAAAAATGAGAAAACCTATGCTTGCCGGAAACTGGAAGATGAATAAGACTAGAGATGAAGCTATCCAGTTCGTATTAGCAGTTGAAGGAAATCTTCCTGCAACAATTGATTGTGTAGTTTGTGCTCCTGCAATCATTTTACGTGACATCGTTAAGAGAGCTGAGACTTTAAAGGTTGGTGCTCAGAACATGAACGAAAATGAGAGTGGTGCATACACTGGTGAAATTTCTCCAGTTATGTTAAAGGATACTCAGGTTGAGTATGTAATTTTAGGCCATTCTGAAAGAAGAGCTTATTATAATGAAACAAATGAAAAGATCAATGCTAAGATTAAGAAGGCATTAGAATTTGAATTAAAGCCAATCGTATGTGTTGGTGAAGTATTAGAAGAGCGTGAGACTGGTAAGACTTACGATGTATTAAAGGAGCAGGTTGTTAAGGCATTCGAAGGCGTTGAAATCAAGAACCCTGAAAATGTAATCATTGCTTACGAACCAGTTTGGGCTATCGGTACTGGTAAGACTGCAACTACTGAGGTTGCTGAGGATGCATGTAAGTTCATCCGTGGCGTATTAGCTGAAATCTTCGGTAAGGCTGTTGCTGACGAATTAAGAATCCTTTATGGTGGATCTATGAAGCCATCTAACGTTGGTGAATTAATGAGCGAACCAGATATTGATGGTGGCTTAGTTGGTGGTGCATCACTTAAGGCTGATTCATTCATCGAGCTTTGCACAACTGCAGCTAAGGTTACTGCTTAATAAAATTTGGGAATCCATGTGGATTCCCTTTTTTGTTTCAAAATAAAAGAGAAGCTATCGGCTTCTCTTTTTCATATAAACCTCATATGCAAGTATACTTGCGGCAACACCAACATTTAATGAATTCTGACATCCATCCATTGGTATATAAACCATTTTGTTTTTATGATTATACCAATCTGGGTTAATTCCAAATCTTTCATTACCAACAACGATGGCTACCTTTTCATCATAATCATATTCTTGATAATTTAAGCCAAGCTTAGGCTCACCTAAATAGGCATTGAATTTATATGTATTAATAAATTCTTGAGCTTCATTGTAAGACATAGATAATGTTGGAATGATTAAATTGCATCCTCTAGAAGAGGATGTTATTTTTTCATTGTTTATTTTGGATATAGGATCAACTAGGATAACACCATCACATTTGGCTGAATCTAATGTTCTATAAATGGTTCCAATATTTCCTGGAATTTCAAGCCTATCCAATACCATAATAAAATCAAAATCCTTAAAATCCTCTTTTTGATATTCCTTTAGCTTTATTGCAGCAATAATTCCTGCATGATTTTCCTTTAATGCTAGAGTTGAATAAGATGCATGAGAGATTTCATAGACCTCATTCGCTTTATTTATTAGCTTATTCAATAAATCTTTTGTTTCTTCCTTATATTCTGTTTCATAATCATATAATAATAAATCAATTTCTAGATTATATTCTACTGCAATAGATAATACCTGTAGGTCATCCGATATTGTAATACCTGAAGGGCATTTTTTAATATAATCCTTCATCAATTTATATTTATCATGATTTTTTCCTATTTTTTCCATAATGAATCACCAAGGGTATTATAGCATGTGCATAATTTTTTTTAAATAAAGTATTATAATACTTTTTGAGGGAATTATTTAAAACAAGAATGCGAAATTGTTTTCGTGCTAATCTAGTAAAAAATACTATGTACTTATTGTAAAAAAGTAGCAAAGTGTGTTATAATACTAGAAAATAAGTAGTGTTGCTATTACATAGTACTTGGAGGGTTACAAAATGAGAAAGAATTATGTAACATTGGTTTATCTACCTCAGGATGAAGAAAACGCAAATTATTTATCTGAAATCCTAGAGGAAAAGCATGTTGAAGTACATGCATTTGAAAAAACTGAAGAAAGAGACCCATTCTTAATGAAGGATATTAAGGATTCCTGCGGTTTAATCATTCTTCATATCTCTGATGATTTTGATTATGATTATTACATGCGTGAATTCAATACTGCTGGTAAGAGATGTCAGATTATTTGTGTTTATGCAACAAAATCTGTTTACCAGAATAAGTATAGATTAAATGAAATCCAAATTGTAGAAGGATACCAGATTGAAGCATTAGCTAACGATATTTGTGCAATCATTGTTGGTGGATATAATAAGGTTCATGTCAATAGATTCAATCGTAAGAGAATTCGTCAGCAATCCTTCGTATTATTCTCTCAGGAGCACTATGTATGGTCATTATGCTTATTGCTAAAGGTATTTAAGATTCATGACCTTGAGGTTAAGGAAAGAATTGCAGATGCTTATGCATCTATTTTGGATTCCGATAAGGCAATCAATTATTATTCTATTTGTTTACCTCTAGAAGGTAATAATGTACCAGGTGCTACAGATGAAGACTCTCAGGGTATTATTTGTAATAACTTAGGTTACTTATATACACAAACTAAGAATCTTGAATTCGCTGAGAAGTACTTAAAGATGGCAATTAATTTCAAAAACCCAGATGCATTATATAACCTAGGTTATCTATATGAATCCTCTTGGGCATTTGATTCTAAGCTAAGAAGAACAAAGGAAGGCTATGACTTATACTGTAAGGTATTAAGTGAATCCTATACATCTGAGGCTTCTAAGGAAAGAGCTAGACAGAAGCTTAAGACTGCTGCAGATAGATTATTAAAGAGAAAGAACTATGCTGCTGCATTACAATATTATAAGGCAATCGGTGAAGGTGCTAAGGCTGCTGAATGTATTCGTAATATTAAGAGAATTCGTCAGCTTTATGAAGAAAGAAAGAAAAGACAATCTAAAGCTGCTTAAAATGAAAGGGGATCCTAAGGATTCCCTTATTTATTGTTTTAATAACAAAAAAAGAGTATAATATCAAAATGTAGAAAAGAGGTAATGAAAATGTTAAAGATTGACATTGTATCAGGCTTTTTAGGCGCTGGTAAGACAACTTTTATTGAAAGATTATTAAAGACTAAGCTTAAGGATGAAAAGGTCGTTTTAATTGAAAATGAATATGGTGAGGTATCTGTAGATACAGATATCCTAAAGGATACTAAGATTGAGATTCGTGAATTATCTCAAGGCTGTATTTGTTGTTCTTTAGTTGGAGATTTCTCTAAGAGTCTAAAGACTATTATTGATACATATAATCCAGATCGTATTTTGATTGAACCATCTGGTGTTGGTAAATTATCCGATATTATTAAGGCTGTTGCTGCAACAGGCTTACAGGAGAATGTAAATTCCTTGGTTTGCTTAGTTGACGCTAAAAAGGCTAAGATGTATGAAAGAAACTTTGGTGAATTCTTTGTTGACCAAATTGAATCTGCACATACAGTAATTTTATCTCGTACAGATATCGCTAAGGAAGAGGTTATTGCAACTGCAGTTGAAATTGTACGTAAGCACAATGATAAGGCTGTTGTTGTTACAACCCCAATCAATAGCTTATCGGATGAGGATTTAATTAAGGCTTATGAAGGTGTTCATGAGGATTTATTTGAAGGAATCGATTTAGATCATCTACATGAGGATGGAGAAGAATGTGATGACCCTGATTGCTGTTGCCATCACCATCACCATGACCATGAGGAAGAAGAGCATGAGCATCATCACCACCATGATCACGATGAAGAGCATGAGCATCATCACCATCATGATGAGGATGACGATGACGAGGAGTGCTGCTGCCACCACGACCATGATGAAGAGCATGAGCATCACCACCATCACGACCATGATGAGGAATGTGATGACCCTAACTGTAGCTGTCATGATCACCATCATCACCATCATGCTGATGAGGTATTCCAAAGCGTTGGTATTGAGACTGTAAAGAAGTATGATATAAATAGCTTAAAGGAAACCTTAGAAAGAATGGCTAATGGCGAATATGGTATTATTGTTCGTTCTAAGGGAATTATCGAGGGCCAAGATGGTGCTTGGTATGTATTTAACCTTACACCAGAAGAGGTAAGCATTGAAAAATCTAAGGCTATTCCAATGGGTAAGATTGTTGTCATTGGCTCTAAGATAGATACAGAGCTTATTCATAATTTATTCTAATATTTGAGGTATTTTTATGGCTCGTAATAAAAAAGAGGTACCGGTATTTCTTTTAAATGGTTTTCTTGAAAGTGGTAAGACATCTTTAATCAAGGAAATCGTTGAGAATAACGATAACTATCATAATAATTCTACTGTCATTATCTGTTGTGAAGAGGGTGAGGTAGAATATGAGGAGGAATGGTGCGAAAAATATCAAATCCACGTAGAATATGTAGAATCCTTAGAGGATTTTACAGTAGAATTCTTTGATGCATTAGATAAAAAATATACACCAGACCGCTTTGTAATTGAATATAATGCATTC